>CAMLEO010000216.1 GCA_946478975.1 uncultured Steroidobacter sp. | reverse complement strand
CTGGCCAGGCGGCGGCACATAGCTCGCATCGCTACCGCCGCGCTTTCCCGCACCAGGGCGCGGGCGCAGCACGGTGGCATCGCGCGGCCGAAACGGGTCGTCGCCTGCACCGTTGGACATAGCGTTCTAAACTTCCTGGTTAGCACTAATTCCGGATCGCCCAGAATTCCATCGCGAGCCCCGGGAACTCTCCGCCGACATGCACGGCGACGCCCCCGGAGTTCTTGAGCTGCTGCCACAGCTCGTGCGATTGATCGAGCTCGAAATACACAAAGCCGGCGTGATAAGGAATCTGCCGAGGCGCAACCGGCACCGCATGCACCGGCACGCCGGGCAGCTGCAGATTGACCAGGTCGCGAATCTTTTCCACCGGCCCGATCTTCAGCTGCTGTGGGAACGCGCGACGCAGTTCTTCGCCCGGCATGTCGGCGCGAGCCGCGAGAATGAACACGGCGGAAGTAAACAACGCGCGGTCGGCGACGGCTGCGACATGGATCCCGAATTTCTTCGGTTCGAGCGGAATTGGAATCGCGCTCTGCTCCAGCACGGCGCTCAACTCGGCGCGCAATGCTGCCATCACCGGTTCGAACGATTCCCGCAAGCGCTCGTGCCGATAACGGCCGAGCTGCGGCCGACGCTTGGAGCTGGATGTAAACGTCGCCAGCTCGCCTGCCGCCATGATGCACAGACGATATAAATCTTCCGGATGCAGCAGCCCGGAGTCGACCAGGTGCGCGATCAGCGGCTCGTAGCGATTGATCACTTGTAACATCAGGAAATCGGCGATCTCCGCCGAGGCGCCGCGACCGGTTGCCGACACTCGACCTGCCAGCGCTTCGCCCCGCTGCTGTAACAAACCCAGCAGCTCGGTCATGAACGTCGACAAACGCACTGAAGCGCGAGTATCGAGCACCGTCGGGATGAAACGATCGTCCAACACCACTTGCTTGTCGGCACGACATTCGACGACGTGTGCAATGGGAATACGAGCGTAATCTTCCGCCGGCTCGTTATCAGGCAACAATCGTGTTTGCAGCTGCCCGACTTCGAGCAACGCCATCGAGGCACTCGACGCTGTGTTGTCCCGCACTTCGAGCTCGCTCACCGAATAACGAACCAGGCTGTCGCGGGCCGGGCCTCGTGACGCATCCAGCGCCCCGGCCTTACGCAGCGGCACAGCCAGATGAATGATTTGATCGCGCAGCTTCGGATCGATATCGAGCGGCGCCGGCAGCGGCTCGCCCTCGGGCATGCGAAACGGGGTGCCATCCGGAAACACACCGGCGACCCGGCGCAGCCCGAGCTTGCCGATCGCGAGCAGGTCGCGTTCAAGCTCCAGTTCCGTCACACCCCAGGTGTGACTGCGCAGCGCGTGACAGCGATTCTCGATGTAACGTTCGAGGTAGCGGTCCTGCTGCTGCAGATGCTGAGGCCTGAGGAACAGGCCTTCGGACCAGACGATCTTGCTGTGGGCTGTCATGCGCGTCAGTCCGAAATCTTCACACTGACTTTGGCGCGGGCAACATCCACCTGCACGCCATCTTTCTTGAACACGTCGAGCAAGCCTTTCTTCGGCGCCGGTTGTATCACTCGCCACTGCGAGTTGCGAATGTCACGAAACGCGGCGACGGCGCCGAGGAACTTCGCTTCGCCCTTCACTTCCACCTGCACTTCCTTGCGTTCGCCGGGCGCCAGGGTGATTTCATCTCGCGCCAGCAGATCGCTGCCGAGCACCTGCTGCTCATTGTCGAACAGCGCGAAGAAATCGGCGTCCACGAACTTCGCATCCTGCTGCAATTGATACACGCGCAGCACGACTGGCGACGGCCGGCCGGTGGCATCGGGATTCACATCCGCTTGCGCCGTTACGATCATGCGCGCCTTGGTCGGCTTCGGCGGACCGCTCGCGCAACCCGCAACCGCCGCCAACATCACGATTGCGATCCAACGCAGCAGCCCGGCAGGAGAAGCGAATGTCATAAGTGTCACTTTTGTTTTCGTTGTGCCCGAGCGACGGCCTTCAGGCTTTCGAGCTGCTCTTCGTAGGCGCGCGCGAATTCATCGCCGAACAGCTCGCGGAAATTCGTTTCGGGATCTTTGACCATATCATGAAATTTGTCGCGATATAGCTCCCAGTATCGCAGCCGCGCCGGCGCCGACAGCAGCGAGCCTTTCTTGAGCTGACGATCGAACGTTTCCTGCAGGCGCTCCGGTTCGAAGTCCGCGAGCATCGCATTGAATGCGACCCGCACGCCCGCCAGCATCGCCATCTGATGATGGCGCACGTCGGCGAATGCATCGTCGAACGCTTCGGCCGGGCCGAGATAGGCGGCGTTGCGCTTCACCAGCAGGTTATGCAACGCATCGTCCACGTTGGCCGAAAACTTCAGCGGATTGTTGTCGGCGCTCTTGAAGGTGGTCATGCGCATGCGGAACTCATTCTTGATCTGCTCGCGCGTGCGCAACACGTCCATAAGGCCACCCACGACGATGCGCAGGATGCGCCCGAAGTTTTCGGCCAGTTCCGGCGTGACCTGCACACCTTCGAGCCCCGCGCCCTTGAGCATCGCCGTGAAATCCAGCGAAGCGTCGGCTGAAGGCTCGCGACGAACCTCACGCGGGGGCGCTGACGTCGGAATATTCCGAGTTGGCGGCGGCGTGGGCGTCGACACTGGAGGCGGCGTCGGCACCGAGTTCCCGGTGTTCCGAGGCAGCGCCACCGTGTTGTCCTCTTGCATCGGTGCCGTCGTGGTCGTCACACGAGCAGGTTTCTGCCCGGGCTGCGGCCGAACCGGCGGCGTCACGGGCAATGGCGTGGCAAACGGGTCGGCCGAATCCGACGGCTCGCTATCCGACAACGGATCGTAGTTGTCCGGAATCATCGCGTGCGAACCGGTACGCGCCGGCTCTTTCGGCGGCGGCGAGGTGATCACCGGCTTCGGCGGTGTGTAGTGATCGTTGAGCGGCGAGCGGCTCGCGAGATCTTCCGCTTTCGGCACCGACTGCGTCGGACGCTTGGCCTGAAATCCGAGCAGCTCCAGCGGATCGATGCTTTCGCCCGACGTTGCCCCTTGCGCCGGATCCGACACGCCGAGATTGAAATCCTCGGGAATCGTCTGTCGCGTCGGCTTCTGCTGCGGCGTGGGCCGGAACGGATCCTCGGCGCCGAATGGATCTTCCGGAATGCGCTGGGCGCTGGTCGACTGACGAGCCGGCTTGGCCTCGCTGAACATATCGGCCAACGGCGATGCCGACTCCTGCGTCGCCGCTGCTGCTGCCAGCGTCACACGAATCTCGTAAGCATCGATGAAGATGCGATCCCCGCCCTGCAACGGGTGCATCTGGCCGCGGCCCAGCCGGCGATCCGGCGCGTTGATGAACACGCCGTTGCTGCTGGTGTCCTCGATCAGGAACTGGCCGTTGCGCCAGTGAATGCGCGCATGCCGGCTGGAAATGTACGGATCGGGCAATACCCAGTCGTTGTCGGACACGCGTCCTATCGTGCCGCCCGCTGTGCCAAAAATTTTGGCGGCCGAGGCACCCAGCGCCGCGGCCTGCGGGCCGACGATCTCGAGTCTTAAGGTCGTCATCTGACGGAGTCTACCGCTCGACTGTGTTGGCGCAAATCGCCAGGGTCTGAGTTTGCCGCCATGCCGGCGCGCGCCACTCGAACAGCGCCGTGCCCGGCTCGAGCAGGCAAAGATGAAATGCCGCGAGCATGCGCTGGCGCTGGTTGCCGATCTTCAATACTTCGATGCAATGCTCGCGTGCGATCGGCGCACCGACGAAATACCGTTGGCCGGAGCTGAAACGCGCGCTGTGCCGCGCCCACCAGTCCTCGACGCGAGGGACGTCCGGCCAGGGCAAATGATCGTCTGCGTCCATGACGACATCCCGATCGCCCGGGTCATCGGTGGGACCGGACTGAAAATCCGCGGGCTGCTGGCCCTCGAGGTTGTGGCGGACCAGGTCGGCGCCGGTGATCGATGCGAACGCCTCAGCGGCGCGGCGGGCGGCCATTGGTTCACGCATCTTGCGCAACAGCCAGGGAACATAAGCAGCATCCCCAACGAGACCGGAACCCCGCAGCTGCCAGCCCGCATGCGCCGGATTCGTTCCCAATGAACGCAACAGTTCGTGACCCGGCTGCAGCGGCAGCGCACTGAGCACCAGGTCGAACGCTGGCGACTGCGGCTGGGTGCTCACGAAACTGACGAGCCAGTCGAGCACGCTTTGCCGATCTCCCAGCAACACCGCCGACCGTGCCCCCCACTCCTGGCACGCTGCATCTTGATCGCGAATAGCAGCGGTGCAGATTGGCAGCCATTCGCGCAAGCCCAATTCTCCGGCGGTCCGGAGCGCGCGCGCACGCACGATCGGCTGCGGATCTTCGAGCAAGCGTCGCAGTCCCGGATCCACGCGATGCGCAGCGCACGCGGCGATGCCTGTGACGCGCGTATCGACATCCGAAGCGCGCAACAGGTTTGCAACGACGTTTTGCAACTGTTTCGGCTCCAGCCATCCAAATGCAGACACGAGCCCCGCTCTCGCTTGCGGCACGGCGCCCGCCAGCGCCATGAGCTGCTCCAGGCGATCGAGCCGTTTCTCCAGGATCGAATGCACGGCTGCAACGAATGCGCTGCCCGCCGACACGTCCTCCAGCGCCGCCTGGCACAACGGCCAGGCCGCATCGCCAGCGATCGCGAGGGCATCGATGTGCGCCGACAATCGTTCATCGAGGTCGTTCAGTGCCTGCAGTCCCTGCGCCTCTCGCACAGCTCGCGTGCGCGACAGGCGCAATGCCGCTGCTTCCTCGACATGCTGTCGCACGATCGCGGCAATGATCGGTTTGGATGCGGACGTCCGCATGAGGGTCAGGTCCAGCCGTTCGGTTCGATGAAACGACGGATCCAACCCAGCGTGTTGCCGTGCTGAATGAATCGTTCGCCGGTGAAATCGGGATGGGCCGCCAGGTACACGGGACTGAGCGCGCGAGCCAGCGCGAAGAGTGGATCGAGACTGCCGTCGGGGCGATGCCGGTCGCCCGCTGTGGGTTCGCTGCCCGAGATGAACACGAATCCATGCCGGTAGTGCTGACTGACGACATCGCTCAGACCGTGCCAGTGCTCCGCCAGCGCGGGGGTCGCGAATTGTTTGCCGAGCAGCGTGAGCCAGCTCACTCCCTTGATGCCTCCCCGGCTCAGCGGCACCGTGACATTCAGATCCTCGACGTCGATGCCCCAGAAGCGACGCGACCGGGCGTAGATGTAATCCATGGCATCGATCTTGTGCCAGGGGTCGTAGGTGAACGTCAGGCCGCCGTGCCCGGAGAGAAATTCCACGTTGTCCGCGAGCGTGCACGCTGCGCGCATCAGCACGGCAGGATCGGTTTGCAACGGCACGAGGATGCGCACGAATGAAAACAATCCACGCGAGCGCAGGTGCACTCGCTGGCAGTTGAAGCTCCAGCTGCCGTCGGCGTCGTCGATGGGCCGGCCATCCCAGAAGCCGACTTCGAACGCGCGGCCTTCGACGAGTCGCCTGCGCGAGGGCTCCAGGAACGGCAGCCGCTTGCCGAGTTGCGCCGCCTGCCGGCCGCTCGCGGTCAACATCGGCCGGTTCAACGGCACCCAATGCGGATGCTCGGCGATCTTGTATTTCACCAGGCGTCCGGACGGCGCGATGCGCGCATACCAATCGATCAGGAACTCCAGCTCCTGCAGCGCCGGGCCCTGCAGATACAACGTGAGATCGAGCATGACCTTGGCCGCGACGCGCCCCGAGTGCATCAACGGTGCGAGCGCGGCTGGCAACTGAATGCTCACGCGCTCTACTCCTCCTCGTCGTCGGAGGGCACGCCGTCGACCTGCCGCGCGATCAGTTTGCGCGTGACTTCGAGATCGTGGCGCAGGAATTCGGTGAACGTGGGGTAGCGCGAGAATTCCTCGGTGTAATCGAAATCGATGAAGTCCATTTCGCCGTCGGCACGCACGCTGCGTGGATCCAGCACCAGGAAGTGATTTTCGTCTTCGCCGAACAGCACCGGCAGGCAGCCGCGCCGGAACGGATTGACGCTGTCGTCCTCGAACAGGTCGTTCCAGTAATCGATCCGCTCGGCGACCCAGTCGCGTCCGTGATCTTCCACCGCGAGCAGCTTCGAATTGCCGCTGAACTCGTCCCAACCGTTGTGCAGCTCCAGGAACGCACGATAGCTGGGCGGCAACGCGCGCCCCAGGCGTTGCTCGAGCGCGGCGATTTGCGCCGGACTCGCGGGCGGACCGAGCGTGCGCGCCCGCTCTTCGTCGAAAGCGAGCTGATCGTACTTGCGCTTGGCATCCGCCAGCTCGCGAATCAACGCTTCGAGGCTGTTTTCCGGCATGGCTGTTCTCCTAATCGCAGCAGTCCGGCTTCACACCGGTGTGAGTGGCCGTATCGTATTTCTTCATCTCGCCGCCGATCCACGAGTTCGGCGCGCTCGACATCCAGCGCAGATTGGCAGCGTCGGTGGGATGGCCGCCGAGCTGAATTTCCTGCACGTGGTCCGGGCTGAAGCCCTTGTAGTTGTTCTGATCCGCCTTGTCGCGCAGCTCCTTGTCGCATTCCGGACTGATGGCGCTGAAACCGAGGTCGGCGGGCTCGCCTTTACGCGCCGCGCGATTCAACGAGGAGCACTTGTTGTCGCCATCGGCGCGGTCCACTTCATAACTGGCCTTGCGCTTGCGCTTGAGCTTGCCGGCCTTGGCCTGTTGATTGATGTCGTGACATTTCTGGCACAACTCCTCCTTCTCGCACTTGGTGAACTTGGTCGCGCCTTCCTTCTTCGGCGCATCGGCGCATTTGATCTCGAGCGGGTTGTCGCCGCCGGACAGGTCGAGGTGGTCCGCACCCATCATGGTGGCGCCGGTGTTGGGCGGGCTGCCGCTCGGGCCGCAATTGTTCAGCATCGGATCGCCGAGCAGGTGCACGTTCTTGCCTTCGATCTTGACCGTCATCGAGCCGGGCGCGATGAACTTGGCCGGCCCGTGCGTGTTGGCGGAGATCAAACCGCCGCCGGTGCCTTTGCTGGCGATGTCTCCCATGCTTTCGAACATGGCGCCGCGGATCGCGACCGTATTGCCTTCGATCTTCACCGTCGTCGAATAGCCCTGCGGCGACAGTTCGGACTTGGCGATGTTCGGCAACGGCGTCGGCACGAACGGCGCCGGCGGGCCGGGCATTTTGCAAACATTCGGGATCGTCGCCTTGGCGAGCGTGTGGCTGCCCTTGGTGACGGGAGTCTTGGGCGGATGAATGGCTACGGAGGGCATAGGTGTCTTCAGTAATCGTGCGCACGGCCAAGCACGGCAGCACCGCGCAGGCCCTGTTCGGAGCTGGCCCAAAGCAAAGTGCGCGAGGCCTTGCCGTTGCGTGCGAATGCCAGGCTGGCGAGCATTGCGAACAGCGCCCCGGAAGCGGCCCCCAGGTCGCCCCAGCGCTCGGCGGGCGAAACATAGCTGGCGGGATCGATGAAACGCTGGCCGACGCGCAAGGCCACGAAACCCCACTCCTCGCTGCGATAACGCTCGCCATTGATGTCACAGTAGATGCTGTCGATGAGCGTGGACCCCTGCCCTGCAAGCGCGCCCTGCACCGCCTGTGTCAGGCCGACACCGAGACAAACATCGCGGGTCTTGATGAGCTTGCTCTCCCTGGCCAGCGCCGCCTCCCACACCCGCGCGTGAGGTTGGATATTCCAGCGGGCGCACGCAGCGTCGCTGGCGAGCAGGCAGAACGCCGCGCCTTCTCCTGGAACGAAGCCGGAGCGCGAGACCGGACCGGCCAGCTGACGATTGGCATCGAGCCATTCCATGGTGTCGACGTGAAAGTAACTGTCCACGCCGCCGACCAGGCACATCTCACATTCGCCCCGCCGCAACAGCTGCAGCCCGGCCGCCAGCGCGCCCAACCCCGCAGCATGCCCTTGAACGAAAACATCCGTGCGAGCGAGCGTGACTGGCAGCGTGATGCGAGCCAGCGCGTCGCGAACCTGCCGGGCATCGGACTCGCCGAAGCCCGGCCGCAATTCCGGCAAGCCGATCAACAGCGGCACGCTGCCGATATGTCCGGCCCAGCTCTCCAGTGGCTCGCACGCCTCGTGCAACGCCGCTTCGGCCAACAGCACCATGCGCTGCCAACCGGTCATCGCGGGATCCAGCTCCGCATCGAGCGCCGCCATCATCGGCTCGCCGGTTTGATCGACCCACGTTGGATGCTGCTGCAGAGCTGTAATGTCGGCACGCAACGCCGCCGCGCTGGCGGCGGCATGAAGACCGAGCGGAGTGCGAGCACCGAGACCTGCGATGAAGATTGGCAGGCTCATCGCAGGCGCGCCTTCTCACTGATGATGGTGTGTTCGAGATAATCGCCGTTCTCATGCACGGCGAGCGCGGACTGCCACACGAGCATGACGCGCCGGCGGTCCGGCTCGATGACGACAGTGCCGAGGTGCGCGGGATGATCCTCGATGCGACCGTCGATACGAGTGCGAAAACGCAAAAAGATGCGCGGCAACGTGAAACGCAGCAGACCTTCGGGCGTGAGATTCGTGAGCTCGACCGGCTCTCCGCCGCGCAACGCGGCCGACGGCCGTTGATCGGCTGGCGCGCACAATCGTACCCGTGGATCCCAATCCGCCGGCAGCAGCGGAAAACGTTCTGCCTGCCATTGTTCGTCATACGTGCCGGCCCATTCCCGGCGCGGCGACCAGAAACTGTCGATGGCGCCGAAGCCGGCCGGGCCATTCTTCTCTATCGATCCGCCCGGATATTCGATGGCCGGAAGCAAATCGCCCGCACGCGGCACCAGTCCGCAGCCGACCGGATTGCGCAAGTCGAGCCGATGTTTCGCGGGATCGGGATGAGCCAGGTCGCTGCCGCCATACGCATGCTCATACCGCAACGGCAGCGACGTGACAGGCTGCATGTCCGAAGCACTCAACCCGAACGCACCGTCGTCCCATTGCCGCAGGCCGCGGACACGCAGCGTCTTTTCGATCGAAGCGACTCGCAGCGTGACAGCGAAGTCGTTGCTTGGACGGCCGCGTGGTGCGTAAGCCGTGCCATTGAGGATGATGTCGGTCGTGGGTTTGGGCCCGACCACGTCGGCATCGTATTTGAGACTCGATGCACCGGGCTCGCCGCAATACTCGGGCATCTGCAATGGCGCAATCTGCTCATCGGCAAGCCGCAAGGAGCCGTCGTCGCAAATGTCGAACGCGGCTTTGACTGCCACCAGCCATTCGTGGACGCCGTCGCGGTCGCGGCCCCACGACTTGGCTGCCTCGAAGGGCGTGCGGTTATCGATGGCCCACATGCCTGCCTGCCTCGATGCCGAACTCGCGTGTGTGATATGGCGTCGTGAGATATCCGGACTCGGCTTCCAGCTGCGCCAGCGCAGAGTCCCAATACGGCGAGGGCTCCGGTTCCACACAACGCAGCTCGATCAATCCGTTCCTTTGCAGCAGCAGCAGATCTTCCATCACCGCCGCCAGGCCCAGGCCCAACGTTTGCAGCGGCAGCGCTTGCGGCCACAGCGGCTGCAAGCGCTCGAATGTTTCGAGCAGGTCCATGCGCGTGACATCGACTTCGTATCCTGACGGATGTTTGAAACGCATCGGGGCTTCGGAGCGCGGCGGCATGCGCTCCAAGCACGAGGCCAGATGCAAACCTGCGAACTCTGCCAGCGACAGCGCTGCCGATTGCCACGAGCCACGGGTCAAGATCGGCGAATGCAGCTGCCGATAGCACAACAGGTCGACGGTGTCTTCGAGAGAACTCCCCAGCAGCGCACGCTCGCGCAACGTCGCCGGCAGGTTCTCGTCGATCCGGTGGCTGGAATAATTGAAGTCGGCGTCGGCCACGAACTCGAACCCGTGCTGCCGCGCACGCGCCAGGAACTCGCTGCGCCAGAAGGCATGATTTTCTTCCGCCAGGAATTCGTGCGCGACATAGCCCGGAGCGCCGTCGCGAACGAATTCGAATTCATTCGCGAGCAGCTGCGAATACGCATGCTCCTGCGTGCGTAGCGATGCCGCGAGTTGCGCGGCGGCGGCTTGCGCCTGCCTGGCCCGTTCCGGCAACGACGGCGACGACGCCGTGTGTTCGAGCAGGAACTTGCGCACCAGGCCTCGCACTTTCCAACCTGGGTAGCAGTTGTAGTTCAGATACAGCAGCCCGCCGCTACGCAGCCGCCGCGCGCACAGTCGAAACAATTCATCCAGCACGTCGTCGGCGACCCACGAGAACACGCCATGCGCGACGATGAAATCGAACTCGCCTTCGAGCCGGCGGCCGGCCTCGCGAAAGTCGGCATGGATGAAACAAACGTTCGGCAAGCGCAACCGCGACGCCGACTCGCACGCCTGCGCGATCGGCCGCTGCGCGCCATCGACGCCGACGAACTCGCCCTGTCGGCGAAAAAAAGCCAGCGGCAGCAGATTCGCGCCGTTGCCGCAGCCGAGCTCGAGCATCCGATATGAATTCATCTCGATCCGCGGGCCGGCGTGCAGCATCGATGCGAGCGCCAGCCGCTCCGGCGCCGTCCACTCGATGGGGTACGACGCATAGGGCATTTCATCGTAGGGATTGGGCGGGCCCGCTTTCATATCAGCGCCGGCGCAGCGCTCAGTTGATTTGCACCGAGCCGCCGCGCACGCGGTTCACACCGGTGGAGCGGCTCGAAACATACTCCCCGCGAATGAGCACTTTGCCCGACTTGGTGAGCGTGATGCTCGCCTTGCCGCAGCGGAGCACGAGCTGATCCCTGGCGCTGACGATCAATCGCTCGCCATCGGCATCGATCTCGACCTTGCCCGGCTGTTCGGCGGGAGCACTGTGCTCGCCTTTGATACAGCCCATCACGATGGGCTGCAGCGGATCGCCGCCATCGAACATCAACACCACGGCGCGACCGATGTGAGCGCCATGCAGGTCGACCGTGGTGCGCGCGGCGATAGCCGCCGTGCCCGGCTGCCCGGGGAACAGCACCAGCGGCGTGACACCCGCATCTTTGAAGCCGATGAGCACACCCGTTCGCACACCGCCGATCGGTGCGGCAGACGCAGCGCTCGCCGGCACGATCCCGGACTCCGCCGGCGGCTCATCCAACATCATTTCATCCAGGCTCATGTTCCGGTTCCTCGCCGCGTCAGTTCTGCAACACCTTGCTGCCCTTGATCACCACGTCGCTCGAGGCCTTGACGTTGACTTTGCCGCTGCCTTCGACGGTGATGTCCTTGCCGCGAATCGCGATGGTGCCGTCCTTTTTCATCGTGATGCTGGCGCTGCCGGTGGTCAGGGTGATCGAGTCGGCGGCAGTGATCGAGAGATTCTTGCCGACCTGCAGCGTGTCGTCCTTGCCGACCGAGGTCTGGCGCGCGTCGCCGACGGTGAGCGTCTGATTCTTGGAAATCGACGCCTGCTGATCCTTGGCCACCGACAACGTCTGGCCGCCGCCGACGGTGATGCTTTCGTCCTTGCTGACGGTGGCCGTGCGGTTGCTGCCGACACTCAGCGTCTGGTTCTTGCCGATCGTCACCGATTCGTCCTTGGCGACGTTCTCGGTGCGGCCGCCGCTGATGGTGATCGATTCGTCCTTGCTCACCGACTCGGTGCGCGCGCCGCTGATCGTGATCGTCTCGTCCTTGCTGACGCTCTCGGTGCGGGCACCGGTGATGGTGATGGTCTCGTCCTTGGTGACCTTCTCGGTGCGATTGCCGCCGATGGTGATGGTCTCGTCGTTGTCGACGGTCTCGGTGCGGTTGTGCTTGACGTGCGTGGTTTCGTCGTTGCCGATGTCTTTTTTGCGATCGTGCCCGACCGAGTGGGTCTCGTCGTTCTCGACCTCGATGTCCTGGTTCTTTTCGGCGTGGATGAACAGCTGCTCCGAGCCCTTCTTGTCCTCGAAGCGAATCTCGTTGAAGTTGGCCGCGCCGCCTTCCTTGGAGCTGCGCGACTTGATGCCGCTCTGGGTCTTGTTCGCCGGCAGATCGTACGGCGACTTGGACTCGCCGTTGTACACGCGGCCGGTGATGATGGGCTGGTCCGGATCGCCTTCGAGGAAGCTCACGATCACTTCCTGGCCGATGCGCGGAATGTGCAGCGCGCCCCAACCTTTGCCGGCCCAGATCTGCGCGACCCGAATCCAGCACGAGCTGTTCTCGTCGACCTTGCCGTGACGATCCCAGTGGAACTGCACCTTCACGCGCGCGTGCTCGTCGGTGTAGATCTCTTCGCCTTTCGGCCCGACCACCATCGCCGTCTGCGCGCCGTGCACGATCGGCTTGGTCGTGACTCTCGCCGGACGATACGGCGTGCGAGCATCGACCGCTTCAAGCGAGCAGGTGAAG
>CAMLEO010000215.1 GCA_946478975.1 uncultured Steroidobacter sp. | reverse complement strand
AATCGCTACAATAGCGACCACTGCTGCGAGTCCTAACGATTGGTTTCGACTCATTTGTCTCCTCGTGGCGCGAAGTATCGCATGCCCGTCAAGAAAACCGCCCCCAGGAAGTCGACCGCGCCACGCTCAGCCAAAGTCAAGGCGAAGCCCAAGGCACCGGCCGCGCCCGCTGTGCCCGAACCCGGCACGGTCGCGCAGCTGATCAGTTACGCGGCCGAACAGTTCGCGATCGCCGAGCTGTGGTTCGGTCATGGCACCGACAACGCCGTCGATGAGGCTGCGGAGCTGGTGTTTTTCGCCGCGGACCTGCGCCATGACCAGGCCGATGAAGTGTATGACCTGGTGTTGAAACCCAAGCAACGCACGGCCGCGTTGCAGTTGATCGAGCGACGCATTCAAGAGCGCATCCCCGCGGCGTATCTCACCCATCGCATGTGGTTCGCAGGGCACGAGTTCTATGTCGATGAGCGAGTGCTGGTGCCGCGTTCGCCGATCGCCGAGTTGATCGAAGCGCGCTTCCGGCCCTGGATTGATCCCAGCAAAGTTCAGCGCGTGCTCGATATCGGCACCGGTTCGGGTTGTATCGCCATCGCCGCCGCGCTTGCGTTGCCAAAAGCCAAAGTGGATGCCGCAGACATTTCAACGGACGCGCTCGCCGTTGCACGTATGAATATCGAACGTCATTCCCTGCAGCGTCGCGTGCGTGCGGTGAAATCGGATGTGTTCGACGGAGTGAAAGGCGAGCGCTACGACGTGATTGTTTCCAATCCGCCGTACGTGGGCGATGAGGAAATGGCGGGCTTGCCGCAGGAGTATCGCCGCGAGCCGCAGCTCGGCTTGCATGGCGGCCGCGACGGGCTCGATATCGTCCACCGAATCATCGATCAGGCCGCGGAGCATCTCCAGCCGCACGGCATATTGATCGTCGAGGTCGGCAACTCGGAGGAAGCTCTCGTTGCGGCGCGCCCCCGCATGCCATTCACCTGGCTGGACTTCGAGCGGGGCGGCGGCGGTGTGTTCGTACTCACTTTGGAGCAACTGGCGAAAAACCAGTAGTTGCCGCCTCTCTTGAAGCAAAACTCTGATTTCGAGCTCGAGCATTGTCACCGAGATTGACCTACTGGCGCGGCTCGGTAAAAATTGCCGCGGTTGCCAACTCATTAGAAAACAACGGCAACCTTATGTAAGAAGCACGCAGCGGCGATGCAGGGAGACAGAATGGATTCGAAGCACGCTGCGCCTCGCAGGGCGAGCACAGTGTCGGCCGCGTGTGGCCTTCTCACAAGCATCATTGCCCTGTGGTTCTCGGACGCCCGCGCCGAGTGCACGGTCGATCAACTCGTCCTCCGCGATGGCATTGTCTCGCTGTCCGTGCCGTCCAATCCGCCGGACGCCGGACCCGATCTGATCTCCCTTGGAACTGTCGCCGATCCGGCGCGGAACAGGACGTATTCGATATGGCGCGTCCTCAATAACAGTGCAGCAGCTATCGAGCTCAGCTCGAGGCGCCCGGTGGCGAGCGCGTCCCATTCCTGGTGCGAGCCTACAGCGAGACCACTTTGCGCAGCGACTCGGTTGATGCCACGGCTAACCATTCACTCGTCATAAACAATGTACCCGTCGATCAGGCTGCGCTTGCAGCGACGACCTTCGTCGACAGCCGCGAACTCCAGGGTGCGGACTGTATGTTCGATGGCAATCCGCTATATGCCGGTGAGCATGCGGGCACGCTGAAGATCTCCACTGTTCATGGAGCCGTGATCGCAGAGATTCCAGGCACATCGGATTTAGCCGCGATTGCAGTGGAGCACCCGAACGGGCAGCTCTGGACGCTGCGGGGAAACACCCTGCGCGCGTTCGACGCATCTGGCGCCGAGACCCGCAGCCTCTCGATACCGATTACAGCACCGGCTGGCGTGTCGGGACGACAAACGCTTGCCCTCGACAGCGCTACCGACGATATCTGGGTAGCTATCGGTCCGACGCTCTACCGGGTCCATTCCGGCCAGGTGGTCGGCAGCCTGGCATATGGCCAGGAGATTCGAGAAATCAGTATCGAAAACCGCAGCCCAATACTCTGGGTACTGCACGGCGCCGAAGTGCACATCGTGAAGAGCGGCGACGACGCGGCAGTTCCCATTGCTGAAATCGCCCACATCGCGTTGCCATCGGATGTGAGTGCGATGACCTATGACACCTACTGGGGCCAGACTTGGATCGTGGCGGGCGGTGCGCTGCGCAGATACGACCGCTCAGGCACACTGATTGAGGACTTGATTCTGGCAGTGCCGCTGCCAATAGAACAGCTTGCGGCTGACGGCGCAGGCGGCTTGTGGGGCACGGGCGCAAATCGTCTGTTCCACGTGCAGGCGGACGGCTCCATTTCCATCGAAATCGAGGCGTTTGCAAGTGGAACAACAATCGTTGACTTGGCGACAGATCCAGCCGATGGCACCGCCTGGGTCGCCGCAGGCTCGCACGTAAGGCATTTCGGTCGAGACGGTGCTCTACTGAACGATCTGCTTCCTACGCTCCCTGATGGCAGTGCGCGTCAGTTCCGTTTCCTGGAACTGTTCGCAGACCGCACGCCGCCTTCCGTGCGCATCGTTTCACCTGCCGAGGGAGCGACGGTCAGCACTTCACAGCCGACTTTGCAGTTGGAGTACTCAGATGTATGGGGGCGCGGCGTCGCGGAGGCAACACTCGAATTGTGGCTGGAGGACCAGCGGTTGTCGGTTGACTGCAATGCCGGCCCGGAGTCAGCGCTGTGTGTGCCGACGACGGGACTCAACTCAGGGGAAGTAACGATCACACCACGCATTTTCGACCTGGCTGGCAACGAATCAGAACCTCGTCCGCATACGTTCACGATTCGGACTGCCACACAGCCGCAAGTGTTCACCGTTTACCCTTACGATGGTACGTTGACGAACACGCCGATCATAACGGTGCAGGGCTGGATCGCGGATGCGACTGACCTCACGCTCAACGGTGCGACGGTCGCCGTCGGTCCGGACAATTGGTTCTTTCATGAAGTCCATCTGCTGGAGGGGGCGAATTCCCTGACGTTGATTGCAAGCGACGCGAGCGGCGCCAGCACGCAACTCATCATCAACGTCACTCTGGATACGGTGCCGCCGGCGTTGCCCGATTTATCATTGCTACAGGTCCGCATCGACCGGGAAACCGGGTATTTGCTCCTCAGCGCGGCGCCGGGCGCGTTCGAGCCATTCGCTCAAGTCCGAATATTCAATCCGGCCTGGAGCTACGCGACCTATGTTGTGGCTAACGAGGATGGTTCGCTGTCGGCGACGGTGTTCGCCGAACCCGGACAACAGCTGTTCATCAATGTAGGCGACGCAGCCGGCAACCAAAGCGAGCAGGTAGCGTTTCCCTATGCCATCGACCAGCTGACGCTGACCATCACCTCGCCATTCAGTCCGGTGAGTGTCGAGTCCCGTGATCTGGTCATTCGGGGTAAGTTCAGCGGCCCGGCGGCGACTGCCATCACGGCCAACGGCGTCGTTGCAGCCCTGAGTGGCAACAGCGGCGGCGGGGAATTTGCCGTACGGGTGCGGCTGGCGCCGGGAGAAAACGCAATTCAGGTCGTTGCCACGGCACCGGGCCGGCCGCCTTTGATGCAGGAGATTGTCGCCACGCGAATCGGTGCCCCACCTTTTCGAATCAAGGCGAGCGAGACTGAAGGCTTCGCGCCGCTTACCGTGGAGTTTGGCGTCGAGCGATTCGATGAAACATCGATCCAGCGAGTCGAAGTGGATTTCGAGGGCGACGGTGGCACAGACACAGTTAGCGAAGGCAGCCGCGTTGGAACGTTTGTCCATGAATATTTGACGCCCGGCCGTTATACTGCCGTGTTCCGAATTCGCACTAGTAACAACACGCTATTCACCTATGAGGTGCCGGTGGTGGTCCACACCGCCGAAGAGGTGAACCTCGGCGTTCAAGCGGCTTGGCAGAGATTCCGTACGGCGTTGGCGGCCGGCGACGCCGGTGCCGCCCTCGAATGCATGATGCCAAAGGTTGCCGCACGATATTCCAATGCGCTGACAAACCTGCAGAGTTCTCTGCCTCAGATCGTCACGAGCTTCTCGGATATTTATCCCACCGGTGCTCCCGGTTTGAATGAGTACGTGCTGATGCGTGACGTCAATGGACAACCCACGGCATTCCTTATCTATTTCGCGCGCGGCACCGACGGCGTGTGGCGCATAGCGAGCATGTGACATGGAAGTCATCACCACAAATTCGAGCGGCTCGCCAAGGCCCGCGCGGCGCAGGCGCCGCTGGCCGATTGCCGCCGCCGCGTTCGCGCTATTGTTCGTCATCCAGTCGATCACGATCACGCTGCCTATTCACGGTCGCGTGCTGGATGGAACATCGGGACAACCCGTGCCTGGTGCCGCTGTCGCTGCGCTTTGGCAACTCGACGCATGGACGCCGGCTCAAGTGGTGCCCGGCGGTCCGGTAAGAATAATCCAGGCGGTCACTAGGCAGGATGGCACGTTTGAGTTGCCGATGGCAGTTCTCATTCACCTGCCGCTTCTGCCTTTCTCTCCGCTTGTGCGGACAGATTCGGAGATGCCAGTGCTCATGGTAGTTGCCGACGGATATCATCCGCAGAGCGAGAATAACGAGGGGCGTTGGGCCGGTTTTTTGTCGCTGCGTGTTTCATTCATGCAAAGCGAGGGTATGCGCCTGGCTCCGCTGCCGCCATCGCTAGATGCACAGCAGTTCAACGAGTATCAACGCGATCTCGAATCGGTTCGTACCGCGGTCGAATTGGCGGTCGGCAGTTGCGCGAGCCGATGGTATTGCAGGGGTGATTCGCTCGCAGAGGTCCGTGGCGCTATCGAGCGCGGCATGGCGCGAACGCGATCCAATTAAGCGGCGATGCTCAGGGAAGAACACGATGAGGGTGCGATATTCTGGTCTGATCGGCATTACCGCTGCGTTGGCGTGCGGTGGCCCCGTTCACGCTTACGAAGTACAGACGCACGAAAATCTCACGCGTCACGCATACGATCTGTCGATCTTGGCGGACCCTACATCGAGCCCGTTACTCGACTTCGGACTTGAGGATCAGCATGAGTCCAGGTTCACGACGCGGTCGATCGACGACGTCTTTCCTTTCGCGGATCTGGAATCGATCCGTGCGACAGCGCGTGAGGTCATGGCCATCGGTGCGCATCAAGAGGACATACCTGTTTCGGAAGGTCGCTTCTTAAATCATTTCTACGACCCACAGCTTGGCGGCATCGGGCTAGACGTCCCTGGCTTGGATCGCGGATTGCCTTCGCCGAGTTGGGTGCTCGAAGACCAGGGCCAAGTCAACGCCCAGCAAGACTCGCTTCGCGATGCGCTCGAGTTCCACCGGCTGGCGCTGAACTCGCCTCAACAATCGGAACGCGATACGAATCTAGGGCGATTGCTGGAGATTCTCGGCCGCTCCGTGCACCACTTGCAGGACATGGCTCAACCAGCGCACGTTCGTAATGACGCGCACCCGCCGTGGGATTTCGACATATACGAAGACGAGACGAACCGAAGGTTCGGACTCGGAGGCTTCGGCAGGATACCTAGCGACTCGCCGTATGCCAGCGGCGCAGTAGATCTCGGCACGTTCGATACCGCGCGCAAGTTCTGGACTAATTCCGGACGTGGCATCGCCGAATTCACCAGTCGCAACTTCGTCAGCAAGGACACGAACTTCCGCCGCGTGGCCAACGGTTTCGCAGCCGATCCGAATCATGCGTTTCCGCTACCCACGGGAAGCAGCAGTGTCACTCTGAACGAGCTGGGTATCAGTACCCCACTGCCAGCGGGGACACCTCTGAACTTCGTGCAAACCCAAGTGCACGATGCGTACTCGAACCAATCCTGGATCAATGATCGCGCCAGCAGCTGGTCGGTCTTCACTCCGGATTTGCCAGTCGGAAGTCCCATCTACCTGATGGCGCTGAACCGGTTCAACTTCGATAGAAACTACCCAGTCCTGTTTCCGCGCGCGATCGCTTACAGCGCCGGGCTCATCAACTACTACTTTCGCGGGCGCCTCAAACTCGAGGATCTGGCGAGTTCGGCAGGCGTCACCACCATAACGATTCGCAACGTCTCCGCTCCTGCTTTCGCACTGGGCTCGGGGTTGCCGGGCTTCCGCTTGTATTACGACGCCGCGGACGGACAACGTCACGAGATAGAGGACTTGGATGAGATCGAAGATTCCGGTGCGGAACTCGAATTCAATGCCACGCGCAGATTGTCGTTCCCAACGCCGGCCGACGTGGACCTGCGCAAGGAGCGTCAATACACGCTCATGTTCGACGGGACAATCGGCACCGAGACCGGCGTGGCTGCGGTGACGTTTGGTACGGCCGGTACTGGTTTCAGGATCGTGCCGGAATACGAGACAGCTGATGGAGTTTCCGGTGCGCGCCACGTGAGCTGGAACGGCACCTCGTGGACGGCTGCGCAAGCGGCACAATATTCGGCGGGACAAATCGACTGGAAAGGTCACAAGCCCGAGGACGTGCTGACCTGGGGTACGGGACGTCGCTATCACTATACGTCCGGTGGCGGGCCAGTTTATATCGGTGGACGCATGCTCACGTTGGGGCCGCTTTCGGAGCATCGCATCGTTGGCGCTTCGATCCGCTATCTCAACGGCCAGCGCGTACTGAATCTCGCGGTTGCAGGAGGCGACGTCATTCGCATCTACTCACGCACGTTCGCCGAGCATTACGAGAACGAAGACCTTTGGAGTGAGGTCAATCCGCTCGGGTGGCGCTTGGTTTACCAGGGTCAGCACGGTACTCCATACACCGGATTTTTCTTCAACGCGAGCGGCGACGAAGGCCAATACATTACGAGGCGGGGCGATGGCGCTCCGGATCGCAGGGTCAAGATTAATTTGTCCGGCTTCAGCGGGACTGCTGTGGATTTTCCTGCGGTTGCGACCGTCACTCGGACAGAACATCTCGTGCACTCCAACGAGGAGGAGACGTTCGATATCGAGGCAGGCATTTGTCTTGTGAGCCCCGGTTACCCGTATGGATCCATGCAGTCCGGGGGGCAAGGTTGCGGCATCGCGTATTCTGGTACCGAGAAGCGTCTGGAACATTACACCGTGACCGAACAATACACCGGCCATACCCTATTCTGCGTCGACTATCGTGGCGACCAGGAAGTGTTCTGCGAGTTGCTGCCTCCGCCTGCGCCGATCGTGCAATCCCAGGTTTCTCAATCCTCGATCGATGAGCATGTTCGGTATGCGACCAACCCTTGGTGCCCCGATCCTGACAAATTCGACTCGCAGTACTCGCGGATCATTACCACAGAAATCAATCGAGCGCGCATCATGAAGATCGGCAACCTCGAAATTCCGTGGAGCGCCGCGGATAGCACTGAATCGTTCACTACCGATCGGGGTGGCGCGTTTCTCAATCCCGTGAACCACAGCGGTACTGAGACCAATCACGTCGTCACGACCTTGATTTTGCGGTCTACGAGGAGCGCTCGTCCGAACTCACCAGCGATTACACCAGCAACTATTCATCACCCGGCACGCTGACCTACACCGATTCTCGGAGCAACGTTTACAGCGACCGCGTCATCGTGGCACTCGGTGAGCAACGTCAGGTTTTGTTCGCTGACACCAAATCAGGCCATGAGGAAATTCCGGGCACTGCCGATCCACCCCATTCCCCCGGCGATAGTCTAGTAAATTGCCTGCCGACTCCGCCTTCGGAATGGTCGACGACCGCCACATTTGATGACGAGGCGGCGGCCATCGGCATCTTCTCGGAGATGGGTATCAACGGCTCGTATGCGATCGATCGGGCCGGCCGACTGGGCCTATCGCAGTTGATCACCGAGTTCCAGGAACCCCACGTGAGCCGTGGCTACCAGAATGTGCTGACCGATGGCGACCTTCCTGGGCTGATACCCGGCCTGCCCACAAATTCCGGATTCAAATACGACATTCGCTTGATCCGCTGATCCGGCGGACCGCTGCACCGGCAGACTCCGTTGCTGACATGGCAACTATCACATTCAGGTGCGCACCTCTGGGTGCGCACCTGCTCGCCAGTGTTCGTGCTCAAGGCCGAAGACTTGAGTTAAATTGCCGTCGGGTTCTCCGACCAGTCACCAGCAGCAGTCAGTTCCACAGAAATGTCCGGCAACACCTTAGGCAAGCTCTTCACCGTCACCAGCTTCGGCGAAAGCCACGGCCCTGCGCTTGGCTGCATCGTCGATGGCTGTCCGCCGGGATTGGAGCTGTCGGAAGCGGATATTCAGCCGGAGCTGGAGCGGCGTCGCACCGGCACCTCGCGCCACACCAGTCAGCGCAAAGAGCCCGACCAGGTGAAGATCCTGTCGGGCGTGTTCGAAGGCCGCACCACCGGCACGCCGATCGGGATGCTGATCGAGAACACCGATCAGCGCTCGTACGACTACGAGAAGATCAAAGATCGGTTTCGGCCCGGCCACGCCGATTACACCTATCAGCAGAAGTATGGTTTTCGTGACTATCGCGGCGGCGGTCGTTCATCGGCGCGCGAAACGGTCATGCGCGTCGCCGCTGGCGCAATCGCTCGCAAATATTTGCGGGAGCGACTGGGGCTGACGATTCAGGGTTATCTCGCGCAGCTCGGCCCGCTGGTGCTGGAGCCGAAATCGTTGAGCACGGTTTACGACAATCCGTTCTTCAGCCCCGATCCGTCGCGGCTGGAAGAGCTCGAAAATTACATGATCAATCTGCGCCGCGAAGGCGATTCCGTCGGCGCGCGCGTCAATGTCATCGCCCAGGGTGTGCCGGCCGGATTGGGTGAGCCGATTTTCGACCGGCTGGATGCCGAGATCGCCTACGCGATGATGAGCATCAACGCGGTGAAAGGCGTGGAGATCGGCGCCGGCTTTGCGAGCGTCGCGCAGAAGGGCAGCCAGCATCGCGATGAAATGACCCCGCAAGGGTTCGTTTCCAACAATGCCGGCGGCATTCTCGGCGGCATTTCCTCGGGGCAGGACATCCTGGTGAGCGTCGCGCTCAAGCCGACGTCGAGCATCACCGTGCCCGGCCGCACCATCGATATCGAGGGCAACAGTGTCGATGTGATCACCACGGGCCGGCACGACCCGTGTGTAGGATTGCGCGCCACCCCCATCGCCGAAGCCATGCTGGCGCTGGTGCTGATGGATCACTACCTCCGGCATCGCGCCCAAAACGCAGATGTGCGCGTCAAACCGCTGATTCCTGGCAGCGTTTGAGGTAGTGTGCGCGACCCGAAACGAGCATGACTTAATCACGCCCGCGTAAGCCACGGGCTTGGGCGGATTCCTGAACGACATTATTAAGAGGGTGACCCTCGGGACTTCAAGATGAGCAAGCGTTGGAATGTAGCGGTGTTGGGTGCGACGGGCCTGGTCGGCGGCAACATGCTGTCGATCCTGGAGCAGCGCAATTTCCCGGTGGGTGAGATCTATCCGCTGGCGAGCGCCAAATCGGTCGGCAAAACCGTACGTTTCAAAGGCAAAGAAGTGCCGGTGCTGGACGTGGAGACGTTCGATTTCAGCAAGGCCCACATCGGCCTGTTCTCGGCCGGTGCCAGCGTCTCGAAGGTCCAGGCGGTGCGCGCCGGCCAGGCCGGTTGCGTGGTCGTCGACAACACCTCGCAGTTCCGTTACCAGGACGACATCCCGCTGGTGGTCTCGGAGGTCAATCCGCACGCCATCGCCGGTTACAAGAAGCACAACATCATCGCCAACCCGAACTGCTCGACCATGCAGATGCTGGTGGCGCTGAAGCCGCTGCACGATGCCGCCGGCATCGAGCGCATCAACGTCGCCACGTATCAATCAGTGTCCGGCGGCGGCCAGAAAGCGGTCGATGAGTTGCTGCAACAGACTCACGCGGTCCTCAAGGGAGAGGCCGTTACGCCGAAAGTGATTGCCAAGCAGATCGCGTTCAACTGCGTGCCGCAGATCGACGTGTTCCTGGACAACGGCTACACCAAGGAAGAAATGAAGATGTTCTGGGAGACCCAGAAGATCCTGGAAGACAAGAGCATTCGGGTGAATGCCACGGCGGTGCGCGTCGGCGTGGTCGCCGGCCACTCCGAAGCCGTGAACATCGAAACCCGACGCAAGCTGACCGAGGGCGAAGCCAGGGAATTGCTGGCCAAGGCCCCCGGGGTAGTGCTGATGGACGAACGCAAGCCGGGCGGTTATCCCACCGCCGTCACCGAGGCTGCCGGCACCGATCCGGTGTTCGTGGGACGCATCCGCGAAGACATAAGTCATGACCGAGGTCTGAATTTGTGGATTGTGTCCGATAACGTTCGCAAGGGAGCAGCGTTAAATACGGTCCAAATCGCCGAGATTTTGGTGAAAGAGTATCTGTGAGCTATAGTTGCGCGCCCTAAGTCATGAAGCACATTAGCTTTGTGCTCGATTATTGACTATGGGCAGCAACTGGTTACCTGGAGTTCGGGCGCTTTCCATAAGGCTTCGGATGCTTCGGGACACGTACCGGGAGAGCTGATGAGAAGACACCTGCCGCGCCTGCTGCTGACGGGCGCCCTGCTGTCCCCTGTGACGCTATATGCGCTGGGGCTGGGCGAGATCCGCCTGAATTCCGCCCTGAACCAGCCCTTCGATGCGGAAATCGAGCTGCTGTCGCCGACTCCGGAGGAGTTGGGCAGCCTGAAAGTGACCATGGCGAACCAGGACGTGTTCGCCCGTTACGGCATCGACCGTCCGCAGTACCTGAGCAATTTCGAGTTCTCGGTCAGCCGGGGTCAGAATGGCAAGGCGACCATCAAGGTCAGCTCGAACCGCTCCGTCACCGAACCATATGTGACGCTGCTGGTGGAAGCTGCATGGGCCCGCGGCCGACTGGTGCGCGAGTACACCGTGCTGCTCGATCCGCCGGTGTTCATGCCTTCGCAGGAGACTCCGGCGCCGGTCACGACGCCGCAGTCCGCGACGACGGCGGAAGGCCGCATCGAACGCGCGCCGACGCCTGCGCCTGAGCGCCGTCCTGCGCCGCCTCGTCCTGCGGTTACGCCGGCACCCGAACCCACTCGCGAGCCCACGCCGGAACCGGTGCCGTCGCCGGCGGCCGAGCGTCGTGAGGAAATTCCGTCGGATCGCACCGTCAGCGCGTCGCCGGGCAGTGAGTACGTCGTTCAGCGTAACGACACGCTGTCGAAGATCGCCGCCGCCGCCAATCCGGGTGGCCGACTCAATCGCACCATGATCGCGGTGTTCCGCGGCAATCCGGGCGCGTTCAACGGCAACATCAATCGTCTGCGCGCGGGCAGCGTGCTGCGTATTCCTGAGCTGTCGGAAATCGAAGCGATCCCGACGGACGAGGCCGCGGCCGATGTCTCTCGCCAGAACGCCGAGTGGTCGGGTGGCGCGGTGGCCGACACCACGCCGGAAGCCGATCGCCTGCGTCTCGTAACGCCGGCGGAAACGCCGTCGCCGCCGACTGCATCGTCAACGCCTGCCGAACAGCCGTCGCAACAGCGCGCGGGTTCGCCGGGTGCGCCGGCCTCGCAGGATCGTCGACTCGAAGTCACGGATCCGGGCCTCGCGCAGGTTCAGAAGAACGTCGATCAAACGCCGGCGCCGCCGCCGGTCGAACAGCCGACGCCGGCGCCGACCGAAGCGCAAGCGCCGACGACTGAGCCGACGCCGGCTCAGGATCAGCAAGCTGCGCCGACTGCGGAAGCGCCGCCGGCTCAGCCGCAGCAGCCTGTGACTGCGCCGCCGGCCCCCGAGCCGACGCTGTCGGAACGCCTGGGTCAGTACTGGTGGGTGGTGATCGCGCTCGGTCTGCTCGTGCTGGTCGGTGCGATGGTGGCGTTCATTCGCCGTCGCCGCGCCGAAGCCGAAGACGATTCCATCGACTCGCTGTCGGGTCTCACGTTCGAGCCGCCCTCTGAGCGTCCCGCGCGGGCGTTGGCGCCGTCGCCGGCCCGCGGTGGCGGTCGTGCCGATCAGTTCCTGGTGGAAGGTGAAGATGACGCCGGCTTGGTGAAGACCAATCTGGATGTGGACTTCGATCAGCCCGCGCCGGTCGCACGTCGCGAGCCGCCGCGTCAGGCCGCTCCGGCGCGAGGCTTCGAGCCTGCCGCCGCCGCGCCTGCCGTGCGCGGTGCCGACGACACGATGAGCAGCGAGTCGGCGGTGCGCTTCGATCAGCAGGACGCGCTCGCCGAAGCCGACTTCCACATGGCGTATGGTCTGTACGACCAGGCCGCGGACCTGGTGAAGATCGCGATCGACCGCGAGCCGGCGCGTCGCGACCTGAAGCTCAAGCTGCTGGAAATCTATTTCGTCTGGGGCAACCGCGATTTGTTCCTCGACGCCGCGCGCGACTTGTATGAGAGCCGCGACG
>CAMLEO010000214.1 GCA_946478975.1 uncultured Steroidobacter sp. | reverse complement strand
GAAGCTCACGATCTGTCACATCGCGTCTGCACCTAATGCACCAACAGCGGCGCCAATATCGATCGCCGCAAGCTGCGCGAGCAGCTGGCTTCGCTCGGCTCGTCGCTGGTGCTGGCGGGTACACCGCGCAAATCCAAAGTTCACATTCACGTGAACGATCCGTCGGAAGTGTTTCGCATCGCCGGCCGGTTTGGCTCGGTCACCGGGCAAAAAGCCGATGACATGCAGCGGCAACAACATGCGGTCCACATCCGCGGCCGCAAAGTCGCGATCGTCACCGACTCGGTCGCTGACATTCCCGAAGACATGCTCGAAGAGCTCGGCATTCACACGGTGCCGCTGCGCATTCATTTCGGCGAGCAGAGTTATCTCGACAAGAGCGGCATGTCCTCGGAAGAGTTTCTGGCCGAGATGACGCGCAATCGCACGCATCCGAAAACGTCACAACCGCCGTCGGGCGACTTCCGCCGCCAGTTCGAATTTCTCGCGACTCACTTCAACGGCGTTGTTTCCATCAATGTGACAACCAAAGTGAGTGGCACATTCAACGCGGCGCGCGCGGCGGCGGAACGAACGAGGATTCGCGACAGCATCGAAGTCGTGGACTCGGGTAACGCGTCGATCGGTCAAGGCTTGCTCGCGATGTATGCCGCCGAGCTGGCCGCGAGAGATCAAGATGTCGCGCAGATCACGACCGCCCTTCAAAAGATGATTCCGCTCACGCGGACGTACGCATTGATTGGATCGTTGGACTACGCCGTCCGCGGCGGCCGCGTAAAGCCTTCGGTGAAGTCGGTCGCCGAGTTCCTGCGGCTCACGCCGGTCCTGACGACTCACGAAGATGGGAGAATCGCGCCCGGCGGTACGCTGTTCGGGCGCGAGCGCCTGCAAGACAAGTTCGTTCGATTCATCACTTCGCGAATGAACGGGCAGCTGGCGTATCGAATCGGCATCGGCCACGCCGGCGCCGAGGCGAAGGCCATCGAGTTGCTGGAGCGGCTGCGCCTGGCCCATCCGAACATCCGCTCGTCGTTCATCATGCCGGTCGGCAGCACCTTGAGCGTGCACGGCGGCCCGGGCACCCTGGTGGTGGGTGTCCAGCCTTATCTGAATGAACTGCTGCCCGATACCTAGACACAAATCCATTCGTTGACAGTGTGTCAGGACTGGCGCATGATCGCGCCATGTCCTACATCGCCGACCGCCGCCAGGAAGAGAAAGACCGCCGCCGCAACGAGATTGTGGATGCAGCCGAGGCCCTGTATCGCGAAGTGGGCTGGGACGAGGTCACCATGGACAGCGTCGCGCGCAATGCCCGCCTGAGCCGCGCGCTCGTCTACGTGTACTTCAAGGACAAGCGAGAGCTGCACTTCGCCATCGTGGAGCGCGCCATGCAGGTGCTCCGCACGCGATTCGAGGAAGCCAGCTCGCGCGCGCGCACCGGCCTCGATCAGATCGAAGGCATCGGCCGCGCCTACATGGCCTTTGGCCTGGAATATCCCCATTATTTCGATGCTTGCGCGCGCCTGGAACTGCGCGCGATGGGCAGCCCGGAGCGCAATACCTATGAAAGCTCGGCGCTCGAAATGGGCAACAAGATCCACCACGTCGTCATCGAGGCCCTGCTCGCGGGCCAGCGGGACGGCAGCATCCGGACCGGCATTGGCGATCCGGAAGTTACGTCACGCGTACTCTGGGGCTTCACCCACGGGCTGCTGCAGATCGCGCTGACCAAAGCGCAGCCTCTCGCCGAGGTCGGGATCAGCGTGACGCAGCTGACCCAGCAGGCCATCGATTTGATTCGCTACACGTTGGCCGGCGCCAAGCCGCCGTTCGCCGGCTGACGCTGGTTTTTATTTGCCTGATTTTTGACACTTGTCTAACGGCTAAACAACTGATGCGACTCGATGGGGCAAGGATGAAGAAGCGGGGAAAACTCACGGCGCGATTCTTGGCCCTCGGTCTGTCCTGCGTGGCCTGGGCCGCCAGCGCGCAGCCCGTGATCGAGGGCGACTTCGACACGGTGGTCGCAAATTACGTCGCCGAAGGTCTGCGCAGTAACCTCGCGTTACAAAGCCAGCACCTGGAAGTCGAAAAGTCGGCGCAGGCGCTGGCCGAAGCACGAGCGCGATTCTTTCCGCAGTTGTCGCTCGAAGCGCGCTACACGCGCGCCGACGGCGGACGTGAGATCGATGTTCCTTTGGGAACCGCGCTCAATCCCGTCTACTCGTCGCTCAACGAATTGCTGGTCGCGCAGGGACAGCCGGCGCGCTTTCCACAGATCTCCGACACTTCGATTCCATTCCTGCGCCCCGAAGAGCAGGACACGCGAGTCGTGGTGCGCCAGCCTATCTATGCTCCGGCGATTCCCGCGGCCGTTCGTGCTCAACGCGCGTTGCTCGACGCAAGCAGCTTCAATCGCATGGCCGTTGCGCGAGCACTGCGCCGAGATATCACTGTCGCCTATGTTGATTGGCTCAAAGCGCGCAACTCGGTCGAGATCGTTGCGGCCAGCGAAGCACTGCTGCGTGAAAACCTGCGCGTCAACGAATCGTTGTTCAGCAACGGCAAGATCACCGAAGACCTGGTGTTGCGAGCCAAAGCCGAAATGCTGGATGTCGAGCAACAAAAGCGCGACGCCGCCAACCTCTCCCTGCAGGCTCAAAGCTATTTCAACTTCTTGCTGAATCGTGAGCTGCGTTCGAATATCGAAGCCTCGTCACCGCCTGCGAATGTGACGGCTGCGGACGCGGCACTGGAACAGCTGTGGTCGTCCGCGCTCGACCGCCGCCCGGAGATCGCACAAGTGGAACAACTGCGCCGCGCGAGCGAAGAACAGGTGCGCATCGCCCGCAAACAAAAGTGGCCGACGCTGTCGCTTGGTCTCGATGGCGGCACGCAGGGCGAGAACTATCGCTTTGGCGATGGTTATAACTTCGGCACGGCGTCGCTGATCTTCACCTGGCGCATTTTCGACGGCGGCGGTGACACGGCACGCGTCAATCAGGCCCGAGCGGCCGAGAAACAATTGGTGCTGCGACAGGAAGAGATCGCGCAGCAGATCCGCCTGGAAGTCCAGCAATCCTACGATCGCCTCACGACGGCACGCGATTCACTCGCAACCGCCGCCGCTCGCGTCGACGCCGCCCGTGCCGCTTTCCGCATCGCCAGTCGCAAGCGCGACGAAGGCGTCATCAGCCAGGTTGAATTCATCGATGCTCGCAGCGCGCTGACCAGCGCCGAGCTCAATCACAACGTCACCCGCTTCAACGTGCTCGCGCGCCGCGCCGAGCTGGAATACGCGACTTCGGCGGGAGACATCCCGCTGGATCCGGGAGTTTGATCATGCCGCGTCTAACAAACATTCTATTTCCGCTGCTGCTCTCCGCCAGCCTGGTCGGCATTGCCGCGTGCGGTCAGTCAGCTGGGCAAGAGGAACACGTCGAGCTTGCGCCTGTGCGCGTCGTGGAAGCCGTGCCCGGGCCGTCAGCACCCTCAATTCGAACCAATGGATTACTCGCAAACGAAGATGAGATTCGCCTGTCGTTCAAAGTCGGCGGCGTGATCAAACAATTGCCGGTCAACGAAGGCGATCGAGTTCGCAAGGGCCAGAAGCTGGCCGAGATCGAGCAGGCGGAGATCAATGCTCAAGTCGAACAGGCGCAGCAGTCGCACGAGAAGGCGCGGCGCGACCTGGAACGCGGCGAACGTTTATACGCCGATAAAGTCATCAGCCTCGAACAGCTGCAGGACTTGCGCACGCAGACCGCACTTGCGGAAGCGTCGCTGAACTCAGCGAAGTTCAACTGGAGCTACGCGACCATCGTCGCCCCGCACGACGGCACCGTACTTCGCCGGCTCGCTGAAGAACGAGAGCTGGTGCAGGCGGGCGCGCCGATCCTGGTGCTCGGCTCGCAAGACAAAGGTTTCATCGTGCGTACCGGCCTCGCCGATCGAGAAATCGTGCAAGTGAAGCTCGGCGACGAGGCGCAGATTCGCCTGGATGCGCTGCCCGGCCAAACATTGAGCGGCCGAGTGACGGAAGTCTCCGGTGCGGCGGATAGCGGCAGCGGCATGTTTGGTATCGAAGTGTCGCTGGACCCGGTCGACCTGCCGCTGAAGAGCGGACTGGTCGCCAAGCTCACCATCATTCCTTCCACTGCCAAGGTGGGCGAGCGCATTTACGTTCCGATCGGCGCGATTGTCGAAGGCAGCGGACGCAAGGCACAGGTGTATGTGCTCGATCAGAAGCACGCACGTCGACGCGAAGTGGAAGTGGCCTTCATCGAAGGCGATCGCGTCGCGCTGACCGACGGCATCAAAGCCGGCGAGCAGGTCATCACGGACGGTGCGCAATACCTCGAAGACGGTGAGGAAGTGAGCATCGCCGAGCCGGTCGCGAAGGGAGCGTAGCCATGAGCTTTCTGGAATTCCCCATCAAGCGCTACCAGTTCACGCTGGTCGCCTTCGCGATGCTGGTGGCGCTCGGCGTCTCTTCGTACATGAGCATTCCGCGCCAGGAAGACCCGTACTTTCCCATCGCGGTCTATCAAGTGATTGTTGCTTATCCCGGCGCCGAGCCGCGCGACGTCGAACGCCTGGTCGTGAAGCCGATCGAGGATCGGGTCAGCGAGCTCGACGATGTGAAGAAAATCGAATCGTTCAGCAACGACGGCCTCGCGACCTTGCTGGTGGAGTTCTACGCGACTGTCGATGCGGACAAGAAATATGACGAGGTGGTGCGTGAGATCAACGCGCTCCGCCCGACGCTGCCCTCGGAAATCGCGCGGCTGGAAATCAAGAAGAGCAATCCCGGCCTCGTGAACATCGTGCAGTTCGCACTGGTGTCCGAAGATGCCCCATATCGCGAGCTCGAAGATCACGCACGCGAGCTCAAAGACGTTCTCAAAGCGGTCGACGGCGTGCGCACGTCGGAAACATGGGCATATCCTGCACGCGAGCTGCGCGTCGCTCTCGATCTGCCGCGCATGGCGGAGCTCCGGCTCCCGCCCGGTAAAGTCATCGAGGCTTTGCAAAGTGAGAACACGACGGTGCCGGGCGGCTCGATCGACGTGGGCAGCCGCAGCTTCAGCGTCAAGACTTCGGGCAGCTACGAATCGCTCGACGAAGTGCGCGACACCGTTGTTGCCGCAGTCGACGGCCGGACGGTTCGCGTTCGCGACATCGCCGACGTGCAATGGGACACTCAAGAGCATACGTATCTCGGCCGCTTCAACGGCAAGCGTGCGGTGTTCGTGACGGCGAATCAGAAAGATGGTTACAACATCTTCGAAGTGCGCGATCGGGTACTCGCCGCGGCGAAGAAATATGAGGAGCAACTGCCGAAGCGCGTGAAGCTGGAGCTGGGCTTCGATCAATCCGAGAACGTCGCGACGCGTTTGAATCGACTGACCACGGACTTCGGGATCGCGATCGCGCTGGTCGCCATCACTTTGCTGCCGCTGGGATTGCGAGCGGCGAGCGTGGTGATGATCTCCATTCCGCTGTCCCTCGCGATCGGCGTGTCGACGCTGCATCTGCTCGGCTATTCGCTGAATCAGATTTCGATTGCAGGATTCGTCGTCGCGCTCGGCTTGCTGGTCGACGACTCGATCGTCGTGGTTGAGAACATCTCACGCTTCCTGCGCGAAGGTCACTCGCGAACCGAGGCTGCGATCCTCGCCACGCGCCAGATCTTTCTTGCCATCCTTGGCTGTACCGCGACCATCATCTTCGCGTTCCTGCCGCTGATGATGCTCTCGGGCACGTCCGGCAAGTTCATTCGAGTGCTGCCGACGGCGGTGCTATCGACTGTGCTCGCGTCGTTGCTGGTTGCGCTGACGATCATTCCGTTCCTTGCCAGCCGAATGCTGAGCAAGCACGAAGATCCGCATGGCAATCGTTTGCTGCAAGCGGTTCAGCGGGGCATTCATCGTTTCTATCAACCGCTGCTGCACCGGGCACTGGCGAAGCCGAAGCTGACCGTGTGGGGCTCGATCGTCGCCTGCATCGTCGTGATGATCGGCGTCGGCGCGATCATCGGCTTCAGCTTGTTCCCGAAGGCGGATACGCCGAATTTCCTGGTGACCGTGGAAACGCCGGACGGCAGCAGCCTGGCGGAAACGGATCGGGCATTGCGCTTCGTTGAATCGAAGCTCAGCACGATGCCCGAGGTCGCGTCGTACTTCACCAACCTCGGCCGCGGCAATCCCAAGATCTATTACAACGAGTTCGGCAACGAGGGCGCAAGCAACTACGGCGATGTCTTCGTCAAGCTCAAGGACTACGACACGACCGAGACGCCGCGCAAGCTCGACGAGCTGCGTCGGCAGCTGAAGCGCTATCCGAACGCGCACATCTACGTCAAAGAGTTCCAGAACGGTCCGCCGATCAGCGCGCCGATCGCCATCCGCGTCATCGGGCCGGAGCTGGATGAACTCGATCGTCTCGCCGCGCGCGTAGAGCACATCATCCAGGAAACACCAGGCACTCGCGATGTCGAGAACCCGATGCGCATCAAGCGCACCAACTTGCAGCTGAAAGTCGACTCGCACAAGGCCGCGCTGCTCGGTGTGCCGGTGATCGAGTTCGATCGCGCCGTTCGACTGGCGGTGGCCGGCATTCCGGCCAGTCGGTACAAAGAAACGGATGGCGAGCAATACGACATCATGGTGCGCACGCCGATTGTCGAGCGTGCCGATCTCCATGCACTGGATCAGGTGCGTGTGTCGACGCTGACGGGCGCAACGTTGCCGCTCAGCCAGCTGGCACAAGTTGAATTCAGCGCCGCGCCGACGCAGATCGATCGGTTCAACCGTTCACGCGCTGTCACAATCAATGCTGAAGTTCAGCACGGCTTCAACACGGACCGCGTGACCGATGACGTGCTGAAACGTTTGAATCAAATGCAGTGGCCGCGCGGTTACTCGTATGTTCCGGGCGGCGAGCTCGAAAGCCGTGCAGAAAGCTTCGGCGGCCTGCAGGCAGCAACCATTGTCGCTTTGCTCGGCATCGTCGCCGTGCTGGTCCTGGAGTTCGGCAGCTTCAAGAGCACGCTCATCGTGCTGAGCGTCGTGCCCTTCGGCATCGCCGGCGGCATCACTGCGCTGGCGCTTGCGGGCTACAGCATCTCGTTCACGGCGACGATCGGCTTCATCGCGCTGATCGGCATCGAGACCAAGAATTCCATCCTGCTGGTCGACTTCACCAATCAACTACGCTCGCAAGGCGTGCCGTTGGACGAGGCGATCGAGCGCGCCGGTGAGATTCGTTTCCTGCCCATCCTGCTCACGAGCGCGACGGCGATTGGCGGCCTGCTGCCGCTGGCGCTGCAGAATGCGGGCATGTACTCGCCGCTGGCGTGGGTGATCATCGGAGGCCTGGTCTCGTCGACGCTGATCGCCCGCATCGTGACGCCGGTGATGTACAAGCTGATTCCGCCGCCCATCCAGGTGGAATCCGACACTGCTGCCGCGAACGGCGCCGTGCCGGCGCAAGCCTCGCTCGCCACGCCATGATCCGGCCTTGCCGTTCCGCTTTCGGGTAGACGACATGCTCACGCCGCCGCTTTGCAGTAGAGTGGCGGCTCGATTCGAGCAGTGAGACGTGTCGATGAAATTCGAAACCTTATCCATTCACGTCGGCCGCGATGTCGAACCTCGCACTGGTTCGGTCGCGCCGCCGATGTATCTGAGCACAACTTACGAACGCGACATCGACGGCGAGTTTTCGCGAGGTTACTCCTACTCGCGCGCCGACAATCCCGGCCGTCGTGACGTAGAGCAATGTATCGCCGCGCTCGAAGGCGGCGACGATGCGGTCGCATACAGCTCCGGCTCGGCCGCCTCGATGGCTGTATTCAGCCTGCTCCGCCCAGGCGATCACGTCGTTGCGCCGATCGAGTGCTACCACGGCACGGCGAAACAACTGCGCGACGTGCTGGCGCCGGTGGGAGTGACACATTCGTTCGTGGATATGACTAACATCGACGCCGTGCGCGAGGCCTTGCGAGACAACACGCGCCTGGTGTGGATCGAAACTCCCTCCAACCCGATGTTGAACATCAGCGACATCGAAGCGATTGCCGATCTCGCGCACGGCCGTGGCGCGATGGTTTGCTGTGACAATACATTCGCGACGCCGGTGTTTCAGCGTCCGCTGGAACTGGGCGCCGATCTGGTGATGCATTCGAGCACTAAATTTTTCGGCGGCCACAGCGATCTCACGGGCGGCGCCGTCATCACTCGCGACCGTGGCGGGCTTTCCGACAAGCTGCGCGATTATCAGGGCACTGTCGGCAGCGTGCCGTCGCCGTTCGATTGCTGGTTGCTTCGGCGCAGCCTCACGACGTTGTCCTGCCGGGTTCGCGCGCAAACTCACAACGCCAGCCGCATCGCGGGCTTCCTGCAAAGTCACAAGAATGTGGAGCGCGTGTTTTATCCGGGGCTCGACACGCACCCGGGCCACGCGATTGCTCAACGCCAGATGAAAGGCGGCTTCGGCGCCATGTTGTCGTTTTGCGTGCGTGGCGGACGCGACGAGGCATTTGCTGTCGCTGCAAAGACGGAGATTTTCATTCGAGCGACCAGCCTGGGCGGCGTCGAGTCGCTCATCGAGCACCGCGCCTCGGTGGAGGGGCCGCACACCGTTACACCACAGAATCTGCTGCGAGTGTCGGTGGGGCTGGAGAGTGCGGAAGATTTGATCGAGGATTTGCAGCGAGCGCTGGAAGCGCGGTGAGCGCGCTTTAAAGCTCAGGCGAACATTCCCGACCTTCGATCCAGAGCCGGAGTTTTCTGGGATTGCCACTCATATGAGAGACGGGCACTTCCAGCAGAGTCACCTCCTGCTCGCCCAGGCTGAAACGATCCACGACGTGCGCTCCAGCCAGCTTGGGCTCCACCGGTCCGGACTGCGACTCGTAGCCGGCCCATCGAATCTGCGCTGTATCGATTTCCTCTTTCGCAGGGTGTAACGCATAGATGCGAAAGGATTGATAGAGATCTTTGAGCGCGATGCGATAGTGGCGGCCGGGGTCGGTGGCAAGACACGACGCCGACTTTTCGTGGATGAGAGCCTGCAGCTTATCGCCACGAACAGCCGACGGCTGCAGCTTCCAGGATTGGACAAACGGCTGCAGGGGATCGAGATCGCAGCGAGCATCGTCGATCGTAACAACCTCCAGTGCCTGCGGATGTTCGCAGATCAATCCCTTGTTGAACCAGGCGGCGGCGAGCGCGTCAGGGCGGGTGAGAGTCCTGGTCGCTCGATTCGCTGCCGAAATCGCTGGCCCGATATAACCCGCGCGTAACGCGATCAAAGGCAAATCGGCGATTGCGTCAAAGCGATCGGGCTGCGCCAGCAATGCCAAGCGCAATTTTTGATATGCCTGCTCCGTGTCGCCGCGTGAGTATGCCGAACGAGCGCGAGTCACCAAATCCGTCGCCATGGTGTGCCGTTGCGAGTCGGAAGGTATGGCGAGCAATCGAGCCAGTCCGTCGATCTCAGCTGCCGCGATGTGCGGGTTACGTTCATTCTCCTCGCCGGCGCCTGCGTATCTATGCAATCGATCGAGCGGATACTCAGGATGGCCTCCGCCGGTGCTTTGAATAAACGTGACAGCGCCGCGATCCAGCAGCAGTTGGATCAAACGAGCCGATGAGTAGCGCGCGGCATAGTGCAGTGGCGTCAAGCTCTCCGTGACGATGGAGAATGCGCACGAGTCTTGAGGCAAATGCGTCGTGGCATTCGCGTCTGCACCGGCATTGAGCAACAACTCGGCAGCAGCCGCTTGGTTGTATTGCGCGGCGTACATGAGCGGCGTTTTGCCGAACTCGTTGCCGATGTTTGGATTGAAGCCGTTCTGTAGCAGATAGCCGAGCGCTTCGGGGTATTCGATCGCGACGTTGAGAATGCTGTCCTGGCCTTCGCGATCGATTTGCCCGACATTGAAGGTAATGCTGCGAATTTGTTCCAGCGGCGCTCGCGACAGAATGGCTTGCCTGAGCTCGCGCTCTCCCAACCCACGATAGGGAAAGTAATCGTAAAAGCCGAAACCACTGCTGATCGCTCCCTTCAAGGCTGCGTCGGCCATTTCCGCCGCACGATCCGGCGCCCACCTGAACTTTGCGCGGTAGAACTGTGCGACCGAGGCAGTGGCACGAGCCAGTTCGGTTTGATACGCAGTAAGGGCTCCAAACTCCATCACTCCGCCGAGCGACCACAGTTGCAACTGATCGGCAATGCGAGCGTAATCGCGTGCGCTGTTGTCACTTTCAAATTCGTGACGCTCCACGACCGCCCAGGGGCGATAGAGCGCCATTTCCAAATTCTCTTGACGGTAGCGCGGCCAGAATCGGGCAGCCATCCCGCCGCAACCGCTGCCATCTCCGGCCATGCGAGCAGCGGCTACACGCAACGACTCGATGGCGTCGAACACTTCTTGTGAGTACACCGCTGCCTTGCCATTGCTCGTATCCGGCCGCAAGGCAATGTCACAGGCGAGCTCGAAGCGATTGGAAGCGGCAACTCGATACCACTGAGTGTGGTCATCCAGCCTGCCTCGCAAGTAGAAATCGCCGCCCGGGTCCTTGAACAGGCGCCATCGGTTCGGTCCATAGCGATCCGTTCGCGGCAGGACTTCGGCCGACTGGTCATCGACGATGCGTTCATCGTCGATACGCACCGCGGCGGTCTCGCATCCGCCGCCGCAGCCGGGATACCCTTCGAAACGAACGAACGCGCGACTGCGATTCGGCAGGGTGAGCGTCAGCTCGAGCGGATATTCGTTGAGCGCGGCGACATCCGGGTCTGCGATCGGCTTGTCATCTTTGGTCGTAAGAGCGGCCAAACCGGTAATGTCCGGCTGCGGATCGTCCGGCGCGAAGAACTCGGAGCGTTCGGCCTGCAAGGCCATGTCGCACATCTCGCGATTGTGGGTGACGAGGGCAGGAGCAAACCATGCTGAGCCGCGATCTGGCTCGGGTAACCGCAACTCAACGGCTGCGCTGGCGAAATGGGGGATAGCGAGCGCAACGCATACCGCGCTCGCGCGAATTGAATCGAAGGTAGCCATGTGATCGCCGTTCCGTCGCTGATCTTCATCAGGTCCGTGACTGTATTGGTGCGTGCGAACGATGCCGCAGCACGCGTTGGCGGATCAAGCGCGAATCGTGATCAATTATGGCAGACCGACTTATGACAAAGGTTGGCCTACTTTTCCTTCGGACGGTTCTTCTCGTCCCAGCCCCGCATGTCGCCGTCGAGATGTAACAAGCGGGTGTAGCCCTGCTCGCGTATGCGCCCGGCCGCACGCTCTGCACGCACGCCGGTCGCGCAGTAGAGAACGACATCTTTACTACCGGCATCCTTCAGCTCGGAAACGCGAGCAGGAAGATGGGTGTAAGGAATGTTGATCGCGCCGGGAACGTGGCCGGCTGCAAACTCCTCCGGCGTGCGCACGTCGAGAATGATCGTCGACGCGTCTTTCTGCTCGATGCGTTTGAGCAGCGCTTCCTGAGTGATCCTCGGCGTCGGCTCATCGGCGTGAGCCCACACAGCAAATGCCATCGCGGCAGCGACCAGTAACGCTCGCATCAATGTTTCCCCGGTTCGAGCTTCACCCCGCGACGTTCCCACGTGATGTACGTCAGCAACGCCGTCATCTTCGGATCATCGGCAGCAAGCTGATCGCCTTCCAGTGGATTGCGCAGGCACCAGTTCACCATCTCCCACAGGTTCGCGACCTTGCCCAACTGCTTCTGGAACTTGGGATAAGTTTCCGGATGCGTGTTGGCCGCGTTTGGATGGCATTGCGCGCACACGACGCCGTTCTTGCCCATCTTCGGATCGGTCCACAGCGCGCGGCCCTGCTTCACCACGCCGTCGAACTGCGACTGCCAGCGAGCCAGGTCTTCCTTCGTGAACTCGTCGGCATTTGCCACGCCGGCGGCGCCGAACGCCACGACCGCACAAGCGAACAGTGATGTTAGTTTCATAGTGATAGCTCAGTAGTGCATCTGCGGGGAGATGCGCTTGTCTTCCGGCTGATAGACCTTGTCCACCGGACGGCCGGTCTGCGGATCGAAGGCCACCGTGCGCGTGGTGTTGGTATATAGGTTGTACGTGGCCGCAGCGCGCCCGGTGTTCACGTCGATGAACTGCCAGCCGGTCGCGTCGCGCTCGAAGAACGGATCGGCACGATTCATGTGCACCGTCAGCTTCGGCAATACCTGCTGAGCCTGCGCGTAACTCTGCGGATACGGCCAGGGCCAAGCAGTCGCCATCGCCGATGTGAACGCGATGTTGCCGATCTGGTTGTATTGAATCTGGTGCACGTGGCCGTAGAACACCGTGACTTTATCGAACGGCGCGAGCAGCGCCTGCACCTGCTCCGCGTCCTCGGTCCAGAAGTTCCAGCCCTTGTAGATCTTCTGC
>CAMLEO010000213.1 GCA_946478975.1 uncultured Steroidobacter sp. | reverse complement strand
TGTTCGCAAGGCCGCCACTGGTGGTCGACTCCAGACGAATGCTGTTGGGCCCCGCGTTCAAGCTCACCGTCGTGCTGACTGTCGTCCAGCTCGTCCACACTCCCGTCGAGGGAAATCCGACTGTCCTCACATTCGTGCCGTTGATCTTCACGCTGCCCGGCCGATCGGTCGCGCCGTTGGCAAAGCGCCATTCCAATTGATAGATGCCGCCGGCGGAGGCGTTCAAGCTCCAGTCGACGCCTTTGCCGATGGCATTGTCGGCATTGGCAAATCCGCTGCCGGTAAAGCCGCTGTTGTTACTGTCGACCGTGCCGTCGACACGGCAAAAGCCCGCGGCGTTTTCTTGAATCGTCACGCTTTGCGCACTGGCTGCCGTGCCCCACAGCGCCGCGGCTGCTGCGATCAGCGTCGATATAAAAGCGAGATGTTTCCTGGTCCGTTCCATGACCCTGCTCCTCATGGCTGGCGCAAGTCGTTGTGGATGCCGATGTTCTGGCGGCGAATTTCAGCAACGATCATTTCGGCAAACAGCTTTGCTCCACTCTCATTGGAGTGCGTGCGATCGGTTCCGACGAAATAAGCCTGCGCGGCGGACTGCCCGATGCCTGCCGCCCAGTCGCTCGAAAGCTTCATCAAGTCGATCAAGGGCACGCCCCGGGCGTTGGCCACGCCGATGAGCTCATTGCGAATATTCAAATCTCCCCAAACGTTTTGGGCCGACAGCGGCTCGCCGGTGTTGCGTATCATGGGCGTGATGAGTATTGGATTGGCGCCCTTGTCGCGAATGGCATTCACCAGGTTGGTGATCCTCGATCGATAAAGAGATGCCGACGTGGTTTTGTCGTTGTGCCCCAGCTGGATCATCACCCAGTCGCCGGATTTCAGCCGCGCGTTGATCATGTTCCACAAGCCGCCGCCGTCGGTGCGGAATGCAGCGGTGCCTTCGCCCGAATCCGCGTAGTTGGATACGGCAATGTCATCGTCGAAATGAGCTGGAATGAATTGACCCCAGCCGGTATATCGCAAGGCCGGCGCCGCATTCAATTGCGGCAGCTGATCGGAAACGGTCGAGTCGCCTGCAATGAATACTGTTCTCGGGCTGCTCACCGGGGTGACGGTCAACACCGTCAAGGCGCCGGTGCCTTTGGTGATTCGCAGATTCAACCCGGCAGTACCTCGATCCGACTGGTAAGGCTCGCCTTCCGGATCGCGAACATTCACGAGCAGAGTGGTGCAACGGGCGGTGGCGGTGCTTTGCTGGGCCGACGCGAACATCCGCCGCCGCGATTCGGCGAAGACTTCGAGCTCACCGCTGTAGGCGGCATCGAACTTCATCGCTACACGATAGTTGCCGACACCACCTCCCAAGAGACATACGGCAGGATTACCGCTGCAGGAAGACACCACATTGTTTCCTGGCATATCGCCACATGCATTGCTACTGCCGCAGTCGGCCGGCTGCACAGCACTGCCTCCCGTGACAGTCAGCGAGTCGATGTTTGCCAGCCCGCTGCTGGTGATCGCCTCCAGGCGAACGGTGTTACGACCCGCGCTCAGGCTGACTGTGGCGCTGACCGTCGTCCAACTGGTCCACATACCAGTGGCAGGAAACCCGACCGTCGTTATATTCGTGCCGTTGATCTTCACGCTCCCCGGCCGATCGGTCGCGCCGTTGGCGAAGCGCCACTCCAATTGATACATGCCGCTGGCCGGCACATTGATACTCCAGTCGATGCCTCTGCCGATGACATTGTCGGCGTTCGCAAACCCGCTGCCGGTAAAGCCGCCGTGATTGCTGTCGATCGTTCCTTCCACACGGCAAAAGCCCGCGGTGTTTTCCTGAATCGTTACGGATTGAGCTCGGGCGCTGAATGAAAAGCCGAGCAGCACGAGTGCGCCAAACAGCGCACACACGGTTTTGAATCGTTTCATGACGCCTCCTTGTCCGGACAGCACGTGGTGACGATCGAGCCCGCGCAGGCGGGCTCGACTGCGTCAGCCTCGAATCATTGACACGTCGTTCCCTGAAGTTGCGACGCGGGTTTTGAAGGCACGGGCAAGCCGGCCTCCCGGGCGATGCGTGCATACTCGTCCATCGCCGAGTTGGTGGCGTACACGCCGTTGCCGAAAGTGAATGGCTTGCTGTCGCCGTAGGCCGTGGGCTCCCAGATGAAAGTGCCCCAACCCATTTTGTTCGGCAGGTTGCGAAACGTGTTGTTGACCAGGTCCCGGCGCTGGTTGGTGTATTCGCAGCTCATCACCGGCTTGCGCCAGTTCGTGATCACGGACGTAAACATATCCCGCCAGTCCGCGCCGTTGTTGGTGGTCCCGTATGTCGACCCGCACACTACGTCGGCATCGATCGGCGGATTGCTGCCAAACATCGTGGTCAGCCAGGCAGGAAAGCCGCCGTCCGGACGCGGACGGCCATGTTGTGTCACCGTGATGATGTTCGGATCGGTGTCGCGCACTGCCTTGAAACAAGCATTCATCACGCCTGAGAAGCCAGCCCAGTTGCTGGTGGCATAGCCCGCCACGTGCGAGTTCGTTTCGTTGCCGCATTGGACCATGTCCGGCTTCACACCCGCCGCTACCATCTGGTCGAGCACACCTTTGCTGTAGTTGTACGCGGCGGTCCGTATTTGCGCATCGCTGCCCTGCCACTGCGACGGGCGTTCCTGGTGGCCGATGGAGGCCCAGTTGTCGCTCAAGTGGAAATCGAGGAAGACTCCCATGCCGCAGGTCTTCACGCGCTTCGCGAGTTTGATCGTATGCGCGGTATCGGCCCAGTGTTCCGTGGGGCCCGCACCGGAATACAGGTGCTCCAGGTAACCGCCCGGACATTGCGGACATACGAAAGTACGGATCCGAATGTAGTTGAAGCCGTTGTCGACCAGGATCCGCTCCAGCGATTTGATCTGTCCGTTATCGCTGTAGCGCTGTCCGATGGATTCCTGTTCGAGGGTCCAGCTGATATCGGCCCCCAGAATGTAGCCAGGCCGGAAAATGCCTCCGCCGGAATTGTTACAGGGAGCTGCCTGCACACTACTGCCGCCGCTGACAGCCAGCGAGTCGATGTTCGCAAGGCCGCCACTGGTGGTCGACTCCAGACGAATGCTGTTGGGCCCCGCATTCAGGCTCACCGTCGTGCTGACCGTCGTCCAACTCGTCCACACTCCCGTCGAGGGAAAGCCGACCGTCGTCACATTCGTGCCGTTGATCTTCACGTTGCCCGGCCGATCGGTCGCGCCGTTGGCAAAACGCCATTCCAACTGGTAGATGCCGCTGGCGGAGGCGTTGACGCTCCAGTCGACGCCTTTGCCGATGGCATTGTCGGCGTTGGCAAATCCGCTGCCAGTAAAGCCGCTGTTGTTACTGTCCACCGTGCCATCGACACGGCAAAAGCCCGCGGCGTTCTCTTGAATCGTCACGCTTTGCGCACTGGCCGCCGTGCCCCACAGCGCCACGGCTGCTGCGATCAGCGTCGATATAAAAACGAGATGTTTCCTGGTCCGCTGCATGACCTGCTCCTCCGTGATGGATTGTCCATATGAAACGCCCATCGAAATCGGCATATATGATTCCGACTCCTGCAGAGCATGCCGATTTCAGCCGCACCGTAGCGCATGTTGACTCCACAAACAATATTTATATTATTTATATTGCCGATGTTCCAAAGCCCGTGCTAGAGGCGCGTCGGCGTATTTCTCACCTGGCACGGTTCAGCGGGGAAATCAGCGGCGGATGAACGAGTAGCGATCCATCAACACAAGGAGCGATGTCATGGAAAGACGTAGATTTTTGCGACTCGGCGTGGCCGGAGCGGCGACGGTCGGGGCCTCATCCCTGTTCGGCAGTTGGCAAACCTTCGCGCAAAGCGTGCGCCCGCTGCGGGCCGCGCCGACGACGCCGTTTGCCGTAGGTGTGCGCCAGTACAACTGGACACGTGGCAGTCGCCAGATCCCCACGTATGTGTACTACCCCGCGACCGGCGCGCCCGGCGGAAATCCAGTAACCAATGCGCCCATCGCCGCGGGTTTGTTCCCGATTTGTGAGTTCATGCACGGCTTCAGCAGCAGCCCGCAGAATTCGCTGGGAATGATCCAACCGCTGGCCGCGGCTGGATTCATCGTGCCCGCGCCCTACTTCGCCAATCTGAACATCAACGATGTCTACAACGGCAACCAGTCCAAAGACATCTCGGAACTTCTTACCCGAACACTGGCGCTGAACGACGCCGGCACTCCGTTCACCGGCCGCATCGACACGGCAGTGGGTGTCGGTGTCTCCGGCCACTCGATGGGAGGCATGACCACACATGGACTGCTCACCGCCTGGCCCGACTCGCGGATCACGGCGGCGATTCCACAATCATGTACAGACATGGGCAATCCCAGCAGTTCGGTGCATGCCAAGGTGCTGTTCATGCACGGCGATCGTGACCCGACGACGCAGTACTCCTCCGCAAGGCAAGCGTACGCCGAACTGCCGCCGACCAAAGCGTTCCTCACTTTCGTGGGAGGGAATCACACATCGATGTGGTCGGATCCGATCATGTCGAAGGTGGCCGTGGACTGGATGCGCTGGAGTTTGTATGGCGATACAGCCGCTCGCGACCGACTCGCGGGCGATGCGCAGTCCTCACATACCAAGTGGGAGTTCGTCACCGGCGATGCGACTCCCAACACTTACAACCTGATCGCCCAGCACAGCGGCAAGTTTGCGGACATCGATTCCGTTTCCACGGCAGCCGGAGCGAAGCTGTTGCAATGGTCGAGCACCGGCGGGCTCAACCAGCAGTTCCAGTTCATCGATACCGGTGATGGTTACGTGCGCATCAGCGCCCGTCACAGCGGCCTGGTGCTCCAGGTCGCAAACAATAGCGACGGCGCCGATGTCACGCAGGAAGCCAACACCGGAGCGGCCAACCAGCAGTGGCAGGTCATGGACCAGGGCGGCGGCGTGGTGAGCCTCATCAACCGCCAGTCGGGAAAGGCAATGGATGTATGGGGACGATCCACTGCCGACGGCGCCCGCATCGCGCAGTACACCTATAGCGGCAGCACCAACCAGCGCTTCATGCGGCGGCCCGTGTGACTGTTTCAATTTCAGCAAGACGCTCTGAAAGTCGGCGAGGCGGGCCACGAGGCTTGCCTCGCCGATCGATCGTCACTCTTGTATTGATAGCGGACCTGGCGGCCCTCCTGCTCGCTCGCGTCGTTGTCGATCGGGACACACCCGCGGTGGGCGCTCAGCAGCCGATCGGTGCCGTGAATACAGAGCCGATCACGTTGAATTCCGCGACGAGCGGCACATCGCGAGCAAACATCGAAGCCCATGACGAGATCGACGTGGCGCTCGACGATCTTGAACGAGCGCTGCAGGCGGCAGCGGACGAAGAACTGGATGTGATCGCAGCCGCGCGTCTTCCTGAGATCGTGCGGCGAGACGCGCGAAAGGCAGCGCGCTTCGTCGAACTGCACTCTGCGTCCCAGCAACGGCAGGTCCTGATACGACACCTGTCGCGCCTGTGGGGCGAAAACGATGCTGAGAGCGCTCTGGCCTGGGCACAGGCCCTGCCCGATGTCACAGAGAGCAACCTGGCACGTCGCGCCGCCTGCCTTGCGCTGGGTCAAACAAACCCTGCGGCTGCGATCGAGCGTTGCGTGCACGACGACGCAGAGGACACAGCCGATCTCCAAGGCATGTTTCAGTCATGGGCTCAATCGGACCTGGCTGCGGCCGGCGAGTGGCTCGATGCGCAGCCTGCGAGCGCACGTCGGGATACGCTGCGCCACCGCTACATTCACGTGCTCGCCAGGACGAATCTGGAGGAAGCGTTGCGCAGGGCGCAGGAAGAGTTCTCAGTTGCGGCGGACAGAGATGAAGCAGTACTCACGGTCCTGCATCAATGGGCCCTGCAGGACCTGCATGCCGCGCGGCAATGGGTAGAGAACAATGCTCCCGACGAACTCAGGGCCCGCAGTCTCGCCGAGATCGAGGGCCTGGAAAGCTACGCCGCCGGCCGTTAGCACGAACGACCCGGCGCGGCCCATGGCCCAGAGCCGGGCTTACCAGCGTGCGCGCATGTTATAAATATACGCACACAGTCATGGAAGTTGCATTCGATGCCCACAACGCGCCGGAACTCCCCAGAACGAACCGAACACAGCGCGCGCGGCATGCCCGCGATGCGCCGATCGATGCTGGGCGGCGGAGTCACCCAAGCCATCGTCCAGGACCTTGGCGTGGGCATCGTCACGGGTCGCTTCGGGCGCGCATCTTTGCCCACCGAGAGCGAGCTGTGCGAAACATATGGAGCGGCGCGAACTGTTTTGCGCGAAGCGGTCAAGGTGCTGGCCGCGAAGGGTCTCATCACTTCGCGCCCTCGGCAGGGTATTACGATCGCGCCCGAAGACAACTGGAACCTGCTCGATCCGGACGTGCTGCACTGGACGCTGGAGCGCAGATTCTCGTTGCCCTTGCTGATCGATTTCACCCAGATCCGCCTGTCCGTTGAGCCCGGCGCGGCTGCATTGGCGGCGGTTGCCGCGTCGGAGGCCGACAAGGCGGCGATCCGGCAAGCCATCGTCAGAATGTATGCTGCCGAGCGCGGTGAGGACGATGCGCTCGCCTCCGATATCGCCTTTCACGTGGCGGTTCTGCACGCGAGCAACAACCGGTTCTATCGGCAGCTGCGCGAAATGATCGCCACTGCCCTGCAAGTCAGCATCCATCGCACCAATCAGCTCAAAGGAGTCCAGATCGCGAGCGCACGCGATCACGACAAGGTTGCCAAGCTCATCTTCGCAGGCGACGCCGAAGGCGCCTCCGAAGCCATGCGCAAGCTGATTCAAGGTGCCTTGACTCTGTTCCAGCGCGCCACTCGCTAACTTCACAGCTTGAACGTCACATCCAGCAGATAGCGGCGCCCGTAGACATCGTTGCGCGCAATCTGGCTTTCGTTGTTGTTGTCGTACAGGCGCAGCGGCGTATTCAGCAGGTTGGCCGCCTGGAATCGGACACTCATCCGCTCGTTCAATTTGTAGTCCATGCTGTAGTCGAGCAGAGTCTCGGACTTCACCGCCTGCAGACCGCTCGATGCCCACGTGAACAGAATCGTGTACGGCGAGTGATACTTGAACCCCAGGCGCGCATCGAGCTTGCTGCCCGCGTAATAAAGGTCGAGCAGCGCCGTCTGCCTGGCGATGCCATTCATCGGGAATGGATGCTCCACCGGACTGTTCTCACGGATATCCGAATCCGTCAACGTGAGATTCGAATAGATGCCGAACTTCTCCAGCTGCGGGATGAAGAACAGCGGCGTCTGGAACGTGAGCTCCAGGCCTTGCAACGTGCCCGTGTCCTGCGCATTGAACGGCGATGTGAACCGCACGGGCTGCGAAAAGCCCTCGATTTCCATGTTGCGCGTGTCGAAGCCGATGTAGTTGTGGATGCGCTTGGCAAAGCCGGCGACGGCGAACAGGCCGTCCTCGCGGAAATATTTCTCGAACGAAAGATCGAGTTGATCGGCGACATACGGCTGCAGATGAGGGTTGCCGCCGCCGCCGGTGTACGGTGGCGTCGTGGAAAAACTTCGGTCGACGCGCAGGTCGTTGAGCGGCGGACGAGACAGCGCACGCGACAGGCCGAACTTCAGATACTGGCCTTCGCTCAGTTCCAGGCGGCCGGTCAGGCTCGGCAGCACTTTGGAATAGCTGTTGGAAACACTGACGTCGACCCCGTTGCTCGGCCCGGTGCTGGTCTGATCGACATCGATGGCGCGCACGCCAAAGTTGCCGTCGAGCGGCATCTCACCCCAGTGCGTGGCGTAGTTGATCATCGCGTAGCCTTCCGTGACCTTCTCCTCGACCTCCGAGACGAACGGCGCGTTCTCGTAGTCGTAGTTGAGCAACGCGAGCCCGCCAGGGCCGTACAGCGCCGTCGCCAGTTCGTTGAAACTGCCGGTCACCATCGCAGGCGTGGTGAACTCTTTGTAGTTCCACGGTTTGAGCAGGTTTGCATTCACGGGCGCCGTGCTCAGCGGCGAGACTCTCACCGCGGTTGCAGGTTCTGAATCTTCCTTGGAGCGGTCCGAATAGCGAATGCCGATCTTGATCGCATCCAGGAAGTCACCCCCGATGGATCGAATTGCATCCACGGTCGCGGTCGACAAGGTGTCGCGAAGATGGCTGACATCCGCCTGTCCCTCGACCGGGGTCATGAGGCCGAGCCTCGCTGCCGTGTACACGTCGCGCTGGGCGTGCAGTTCTGGCAGTCGCCCGGTGTAGTCGTACGACATGCGGCCGACGTTCGCGTTCATTCGCACTGCCTGCCAGATGCCCGCTCGCTCTGCCTGTGAATAGGCTACATCGCCGACCAGGGTCCAATGGTCCAGACTCCACTTGCCGTTCAAGCCAGTCGCCGCCAGCGTCATATCCTGGCGGTAGCGGGAGTTATAAGAATTGAAGGTCGAGTCGAAAGTCATGTCGGTCGCGACCAGCGATCCGTTCCTGATGACATTGTTGGTAAACCCGGGGTTAGCGGCCGTGCCGGTCGCGCCGCCCTCCCAGTTGCCCCAGTCGGAGTACCAGCCGCCCACATCGTGCTCGGACAGTTTCACTTTGCTGCCGAGCGCGTCGAGGCGCCCCTCGAACACATTGCCGGTGCGCCATTGCAAGGATGTAGAAACACTGCCGCGCGTCGTTTCCAACGCCTTCTCGTCGATCGACGCACCCCAGGGATTCTGCACCGGCGGACCGCCCGCCACGACCGGCCCAGGCGCGGAGTTGTTCCATCCGCCGCCGCTGACGCTTTCATAGCCGTTTTGTTGCTTCTGGAGAGATGCCGCGACGACCAGCGCCACGTCCGGCGAAAACTCTGCAACATATGCTCCGGAGGCGCGGTAGCCCACCTGATCCTGGTCCGGCAGGCTGGTGCCGCCTTCGTAATATGAAGGACCGGCACGGAACGTCAGCCGCGGACCGTCGTAGTCCAGTGGACGCAGTGTTTGAATATCTACCGTGCCGGAGATGCCGCCGGAGACCAGGTCCGCCTGCGAAGACTTGTACACCTGTACGCCGGAGACAATTTCCGACGGAAAGATTTCCCAGCGAACGTTGCGATCAGGCTCGGATGACGCCATCTCACGGCCGTTGAGCAGGCCGAGCACCATGCGCGGGCCCAGGCCACGAATTGCGGCCTGCGAATCGTTGCCTCGATCACGAACTGTGTTGAGTCCTGGCAGCCGCGCGAGCGTTTCGGCAATTGTGACATCGGGCAGCACGCCGATGTCCTTGGATGAAATCGCTTCCACTACGCCCAGGCTCTCTCGTTTGACTTCCAGGGCATCGCGCAAACTCGCGCGATAACCGGTCACAACGACTTCTTCGACCAATTGTTGCTTGGAGGACTCAGGGGCTTGCGGGGGCTTCGCATCCTGCGCGAGCGCCGACAATGGCAGCCCTGCGAGTGCCAGTCCAATGGCCTCGAATCTTCTGATCGCCGCCTTCATGGTTCCCCCAAAAAATTCCGTTTTGGCCAGTGAGCGCGCAGACTTGTGGGCCAATAGTATTACTTATATGCCTGGATGCAAGTACGTGATGTTGGAAAGCGCGGGCCGGTCGCGAAGCGCCGCAGTCAGCGACACGCTGCGTTGTCAGCGCGTGGAATCTCCAGGAAGGTGATGCTGGTCGGCGCAAACGAAATTAAACCTTTACGATTTGTCTTGCCAACGATCGGAGGCAGCCGCTCATCGCTGGTGAGACGCAACGGCCGATCGTTGAGCCGTACCTGAGAGCTCTCGACTGTTTCCGACGACAGCGAATAACGCAGCGCCTCGACGGGAAGGTTCAGTCGGCCTTGCTCCGACCGGCTCGAGTTGATTGCAACGAGGGCAACGCCGCCTGGACGGCCGCGCAGACAATGGGCATAGAGGTGAAGCTCACCTGCATTGGGCCCGCTGTCGAGTACGACCTCGCCCATCAAACGTCGCCACAGCAACGCAGCCCAGTAATTCGGGCGTGGTTGCAACATCACATCGTCGATCAATGCATAGTCGCTCGCCGCCAGAGTATTGTGGAAGACGATCGAGACATCCTGTCTCGCCAGCCGTCCCAGCTGATCGACATAGCGGAATGTATCGAGAAAAGTCGCAGCCCAGGGATCGCCACCGCATGCAGTCTGCGCCGTCTCCGTAATCCAGATCGGCGCTCCGGGCGCGAAACGATCGCGCAGCGTCTTGTAGAACGTTTGAGCCTGATCGGCGCGCGCCAGCCAGCTTTCCGAGAGCGCTTCGGCAGCTGATGTCGTGACGTCCGTGTGCCTGCGTTCGCCCAATGATTTGCATCGCTGTGACACCGCGCCGTAGAAATGATGGGAAAAGACATCGAACCGCGGTGACGGCTCGCCGCTGAGCAGGCGAACAGTGCTCATGGCCTCGGGCGGATTGGCGAACAGTTTGAATCCAGCCTCGCCGGTCGAGCTCGGACCGACGATCAGCGTTTGAGGAGACATGCTGGTCACGAGGCTGCGCAATGTTACGTGGTCATGCGCGTACACCTCAGGCGCATACGGTGTGCGACTCACATTGGGCTCATTCATCAGCTCGACCGCATCGATCCGCCCACCCAGCGACTGCGTGTATGCAAACAGCCGGCGGGCCTGCTCAGGATCCCATGCGCCGTCCGCTTGGCGTGCACCTTCGCTCGTCGCAAACGATGTGAGTATCCGCGCGTCGACTGCCTTCGCGAAATCGACCACGCCGGCCCACTGCGCGCGCGTCAAAACGCCTTGATAACCCGCAGGCGGAGCTTTGGCGGCTTCCCCATCGTCCTGGAAGTAGGTGCTGTTCGCCCAGCTGCCGCTCACTCGCATGTATGCTGGGCCGAGTGCGCGGGCGAGCATGCGCAGGCGCCGATCTTTCAAATCGATCGGATCGCGTTGCTGGTAGGCACTGGTTGCGAAGTCAGTGCCATGCGGGCCCGCCACGGGTGCTCGCGGTGTGCCGGATGTTTGATAGGGAGCCCAGAAGTTCCCGCCGGTGACTTCGACTGTTTCCACGTTGTAGGACTGATAGCGCTCATCCACTTTGCCACTGGCCCGCAGCTGCGCAGGATCCAGCGTCAGCGCGGCAGCAACGGCTTGCTTCTCGGGTTCGAGCACGATGAGCTGCAGCGCGTTGGCAGTGAGATCGATCGTCACACTGTGCTGCTTGCCCGGCTTGATGAGCGTCGCGGAGATTTGCTGCAGGTTGGCGTGTTCCGGATCACCCCAGTAGTTGCTGGTCTGATCGTCGATCCGAAACATGCGCTGACGCAGACTCTTGCCACGCAGGCTCGCCGGCAGCTCTCCCAGATCAATCGTTACCTGGTACGCCTGTGTGCCGGTTCTCTGGTAGTTCCATACCATGACTGCTGTACCGCTGCCGTCTCGTGTGGCAATAGCATATATTCCCTTGCCATTCGCCAGCGCGTTCGTGCGCGCAGCGACTCGCTCGTCTTTGAGCTTCGACATCATCAGCAACGCGTTCCCATACGGTGTAAAGATCCGCGTCGGCACCGGCTTGCCCTCGCCGGCACGCGTCATCAGCTGGTCCTTGCGCTCCTCCGAAAAGTGACGGAGCACCCAATTGAACGGCACGGTTCGCGGCTGCTCCATGAACCAGTAGAGCAGCGATGCCGCCCCCGCAGCCTGGCGGAGATAGTCGGGACGCGGATTCTGAGGATCGTCGAACGAGGGACCGGGGTAATTGCCCAGCTCTGTGATGAACAACGGAATGCTGGTGTCGATGCTACGGCTGCGTAACATCGCCTCCAGCTGCTCGCGACATCCTGCGACTTCACTCGGATCGCCGCCAAGAAAGTGGTAGCTGCGATCCAGGTTGAAGTAGCCATAGGTGTGGTAGGAAATAAAATCGAGCCGCTTCTCCGAAGAGGTGTCCGCGGCGTAGCCATCGAGAAAAGTGGCCAGCCAGGGCAGGTTCTCGCCTCCGAGCGGAGCCAAAGGATTGCCATAGGAGCCCAATGCGGGCCCGCCCACTTGCAGCGGCACGCTCGGCTTCAGCTCACGATTGATCTCGTTCACCGCCTCGTAATAGACGCGGTAGTAATCGTAGAGACCTTCCGGCTTCATCACCTTGGTCAGGTTGTGGTCCGGTTCGTTGAAGGCTTCTATGTATTTGATCTGCGCATAGCGCTGTTTGAGTTCGCGCATGATCGTTTTGACGATGGGCTTGATCTGCGCCGGCGTTCGGTGCAGATCGCGGATCGAGACGCGAGTGTCCATGACCACCAGCAGGCTGTCGGACAGGCGGCTGGCGTCGCTTAAATAGTCGGCGACTTCGCCGTAGTTGTAGCTGCCCGTGTTCGGATCGTAGATGCGCTCCGCATCGACCCACACGCGATAGATCTGGCCGTGAAGCCCCTGTTCGTTCAAGAACTGCACATCGGCGTCGCGCTGCTCGT
>CAMLEO010000212.1 GCA_946478975.1 uncultured Steroidobacter sp. | reverse complement strand
GTCCTATGTTCTTCCAGGAGCTTAAGAAAGATGGACCTTTCTTCAGCAGCGTGGTGCCTCACAGAAGACTACTGGTGGTTATAAACCGCCACCGCAGTTGGTCAACGCCGCAGCTGGTGAAGGTGAAAGGGACGGACGGAGTATGGCCGAGCGTCAGCGAGGCAAAGCCCGTGCGCGGTCCTGGAAGGACATAGGGCCGCAAGGCCTTCGCCGGCCACCAACGCTCTTCTCCCTAAACCCTTACCAGTACGGCCGCCACACGCGTGACAACCGCACCAGCGCCTCGAAATAAAAATAGTCGCCCCAGATGCACGACTCGTCCACCCCGACGCGATTCGGCATGTGATAAACCGCATGCTTCAACACGCCGTTAGCATTCGGCGCATCCGTCGTGAGATACGTTTGTGACAGCTGCCGCACCATAGCCCACGCCGCGCCCTGATACATCGCTCGGTGCGGATCCAGCAAAGGCAGCGCCTTCTCAATCTCCAGCAGCCCGCAAGCCGCAATCGCCGCCGCCGAGCTGTCGCGAGGCTCATCCCCGGCCGTGAAGTAAAGATCCCAATAACAAACCCCATCCTCCGGCAACCGATTCAAATAATAATTCGCCAGCTTCTTCGCCAAAACCAACAGCCCCGCATCGGCGTTATATCGATACACCAGCGGAAACCCATAAATGCCCCACGCCTGCCCGCGTGCCCAGCATGAATCATCCGAGTAGCCCTGATGCGTCTTGCCGTACAGCGGCTTGCCACTTTCCGCATCCATATAAAACGTATGAAACGTCGACGCATCGCTGCGCACGATGTGCTGGGCCGCGCGGGCGATGTGAGAGTTCGCGGCCTCGCGAAACTTTGCATCGCCAGTGACCTCGGCAGCCCAATACAGCAACGGCAAATTCAAATTACAGTCGATGATCATCCGACCACGCTGCGCAGGATTGGACAGATCCCCCCACGCCTGGATGATTCCCGCCGCGGGCAGATATCGACGCAGCAGCAGCTCCGCCGCCTTCAGGGCGGTTTCCTTCGCAATGTCACTTCCCGACAGCTTGTACGCACTCACGCAGGACAGCGTGTATAGAAAGCCGAGATCGTGATGATCGACGTTAGTCCGAGTCTCCAGCCGCTGCTTGAAGCTCAAGACGTGCGACTGCGCCGTATTGAGATAATGACGATCGCCAGACACTTCGTACGCGAGCCACAGCATTCCGGTCCAGAAACCGTTGGTCCATTCGACGTTGTCGATGGCGGCATAAGTCCCGCCAACGCTGGAAGGCGCGGGAAACCGATCGCCGAACGTCGCGAGATTCTGGTCGATCTTGGAGAGTACGAACTCGATGCTGCGTTCGACGAGCGCCGCGTCGAAGTGATTGGGCGGCCAGCGCAGCGGATGTTCCAACGGCTCCTCGCGAACTGCTTGCAGCGTCATGGCGGCGATAACACCTCGGTCGTTTGCGGTGCCGATGCCATCGGCGCGGGCGTGTTCGCGGGCTTCGGCGGTGTTTTGCTGTCTCCGGCCAGGCTGAAGCACGAGCCGATCCAGAACAACAAAGCGAACAGCGCGATCAGCAGATACGTCGTGGGAAAGCCGAACGAGTCGTAGCTCTTGCCCGCGATCGGCGACAACACCGCCAGTCCGAGCGAATGTCCGAAGCTGAAACCGACCATATAAATCGTCGACGCCAGCCGCGGCTGGAAATGCATCGCGATGTACTTGAACACGGCGACGATCAGGATCGGCAGCTCCAGGGAGTGCAGCATCTTCATGCACGAGATCGAGATCGGGCCGGTGGCGATGCCGGAGCCAGCGATTCTCACGATCATGATGCCCGTGGCGAGCAGCAGGGCGCGCTTGGGGCCGATGCGGCCGACGATGAGCGGCGCCACGAACAACATGCCGGCCTCGACAAAAATCTGCGCCGACTGCAGGTAGCCAAACATCGTCCGGCCCAGCTGCGGATCTGGAAACAGCGACGCGAAGTAGCGAGGAAACTGTTGGTCGTACACCAGATATAAATTCGTGACGCCGAGGATCAGCACCATGAATCCCCAGAACTCGCGCAGGCTCAGGATCGCAATCGCATCGCCCATGCGCAAAGTGTCCGAGCTCAGGCGCTCGTCGCGGCTCGGCTCGATCTTGGAGGCGAGCAGCACCGGAATCAGCAGCACGCCGGCGAGCGAAGCCAGGCCGAAGTTGAAGCTGGGATTCCAGTTGTAGAGATGGCCCGAAACGAATGCCGCCGAGGCGAAGCCGAGCGAGCCAAACAATCGCGCGCGGCCATACTCGAATCCGTATTTGCGCCCGACGCGGTCGACATACGATTCGATGGCATAACTTCCTGCGAGGAACGTCACGCCGAGATACAAGCCGCCGAGAATCGCGCCTGCCATCAATTGGGTCTGCAGCAGCGGCGCATACACGAGCTCGAAGAACGGACCGCAGCTGATGCACAGCGCGGCGATGACCCACAGCAAATGTTTGCGCAGGCCGAGCTTGTCCGAGACGTAACCGTAAATGGGCTGCGAGATCATGGCGCCGATGAAGTTCGCGGAGAACACGAAGCCGATCTCGGTGCTGCTCAGGTTCAGCGCCTTGCTGTACCAGATGGAGAGCAGCGAAATGGTGGCGCCCTGCGCCATGAAATAAAAGAACAGGAAGGCGCTGAGCAGCGAATAATTGCGCTTGGCCAGGGGCTGCATGTCGATGTTTTCGCCTCGTCAGGTCAGGCAAGCCGTTGGGCGAGCCGCAGCCGCGCTCAGTTGCGACGAGCGATCCAGCTGCGAGATCGCGCCGACGATGTGATACATCGAGCTCGCCGGTGCAGGCTCGTCGACGAAGTCGCCGCCGGCCGTCATCGTATCTCTCCATAATCCCTGCAGCGGCACTTCGAGATATCGAGCGAGTGCGTTCGCAGCTTCGCATGCAGCGGACGTATAGACAGTATCGCCGGTGAGCTGGGCCGCCAACGTGTTTGCTTTCAAGCGCTCAGTTTGCGGCCAGAGCCGCGCGTTCGCGTCGCGCACCTTGCCCTCAGGCGCAAGCGCATTGATCGCGACGTGACGAGTGCGATCCACGCCATGTTTCTCAGCCAGGCGGATGAGTTGCAGGGCGAGGGCCCGACTGCTGGCGTCGCCGCTATGGACGCTCCAACGCAGCAGCAGCCACGCCCATTCGAATTGATGACCGGGCTCGACGCGCTGGAGCGCCGGGTTGCGAATCGGCCGCCAGTCCTCGTCGAAGAACTCCAGCAGGAATCCTGTGGAGGGATCGAGAAAGCTGGTTGCGGCGAGCTTCGCCATGTTCGCTGCCAGTTCCTGCCACACGCCGTTCGGCTCGTGCTCCAGCCACTCGAGCGCAGCCTCCAGCAGATGCATGTGTGAATTGGAAAGCAGCGCTGCTGTGCCGGTGAGAGTTTCGTTGAAGCCGCCTCGTGTATGCCCGAAGCGTTCCTGGACCGCCGCGAACGAATCGCGTGATTGGTTGACGATGTCCGGCAGCACGCTCCATGCCGAAGCCAGGCCGAGCAGGGCAAACGCTTGGTCATAAAGCAGCACCGGAGCTTCAGCATTCTCCGGCAGAGGAGCGAACAGATGATCCGGGCGGCGATAGTGCTTCAAATAATAAGAGAGCGCGTGACGAACCGCTGTATCGGCAGGGCCATTCCAGCCCAGCTGGCGCGCATGCGCATAGGCGTAGATCTGCCGGGGATGTAAGCGGGAGCGCCGAGGCTCGCCGGTCGGCGTGCCGTTCTGGTGCAGGCGCTCGTGAAAGCCGCCGCCCGCGTCCGCCCCCAATGACCACCACAACGGATAAGCGTGCTCGACCAGCCACGACGTCAGCGCGGCCCGGGCCTGGTCAATGTTCGTGAATGGCGTCATGCATGAAGCGTCGATGGTGGGTTGCCGACGACATGGTATGATATCGATATCAGAAATGCGAGATGAAACTTCGATGCGACACCGCGACCCCCAGGCATTGTTCGGCGGCATTGAGGCCGGCGGCACGAAATTCGTCTGCGCGGTAGGCGATGCGGACGGCGGCGTCATCGCCGAAGCGCGGTTTCCAACCCGCGATCCGGTCACGACGTTTGCTGAAGTCTTTGATTTCTTTCGCGCTGCTCGGGCGCAACACGGCGAGCTGCAGGCCTACGGGATCGCCTCGTTCGGTCCTTTGAATATCAATCCACTGTCGGTGGGTTATGGGCGGATGCTGAAGACGCCGAAGCAGGGCTGGTCGGATTTCGACCTGCGCGGCGTGCTCGCCGGCGAATTCAGCCAGCCGGTGGGCATCAGTACCGACGTGAATGCCGCCGGCCTTGCCGAGGCCAGGTGGGGCAACGGCGCCGGCCTGCCGACACTCATTTATGTCACGGTGGGCACGGGCATCGGCGCGGGTGTGATTTATCAGGGGCAGCCGTTCTTTGGCATCTCACATCCGGAGATCGGGCACATCCACGTGCGGCGCCATCCGCAGGACCTGGAGTTCGCCGGCATTTGCCCGTTTCACGGCGACTGTCTCGAAGGGCTGGCGAGCGGCCCGGCGATCTTCGCGCGCACCGGACGATCCCTGGCCGACGCCGGCGAGGACGATGAGATCTGGGACATCGAAGCCGATTATCTCGGTCAGCTGTGCGCGCAGCTGGTGGGTACGCTGTCTCCGCATCGAATCCTGCTCGGCGGCGGAGTCATGCAGCAGGAGCGATTGTTTGGTCCGGTGAGATCACGCATGCGGCATTGGCTCGGCAGTTACAACATCCAGCCGGAGATTCACGCCGAGGACTTCATCAGCGCGCCGGGGCTGGGAAATCAAGCGGGAGTGAAGGGTGCGCTGGCGCTTGCGATGGATGCGGCGGAGAAAGAGGTGCCTCGGTGAAGCTGCAGGGCGTTCTGTTGGTCGTGATCTCTATCGCGGCCGTCGATGTGCAGGCATCCGAACTGTTCACATACGACATTCCGAGCAAGCTGCTTTACAGCCATCACATCGATGACTTCACAGTCAAAGTGCGCGAGCCGGGTGGTGAGTGGCGGGATCTGTACGAATACAAAGTCACATTGGACCAGGACACGAACAGCGCAGCGACCGTCGTGCAGTTCGATTTTCGCGGCGAGGTGGAAGTTGCAATCCGCAAGAACAATGGTGACTTCGCCCGAGTGGAAGTTCGACCAGCACGGCCCACGACCAGGTACACGGTGAAGGACGGCATCGTCCATCTGAGATTCAGCCAGCCGCAGAACCTGTCCGTCGAGTTCGACGGCGATCGCCTGCACAACCTGCACGTGCTTGCCGGCGCGCCCATCGAGCGGCCCGCTCCCGGGCCAAACGTCGTGTTCTACGAACCCGGCCTGCACGTACCGCCCGACGGCGGCGATTATTTCCCGGTGCAATCGGGGCAGACGATCTATCTCGCCGGCGGCGCGGTCCTGCAAGGCACTTTCAGGACTCGCGGGGTGGAGAACGTTCGCATTCTCGGGCGCGGCATCATCGATCAGCCCAAGGATCAGCTGGTCGTACATGACTCGCGTAATGTCTCCATCGAAGGCCTGACCTTTCTCACGCCGCTGCATGGAACGATCGCGTGCAGCTCATCGAACCAGGTGCGCTTCAGCGACATTCGCACCTTCAGCAACGGTCAGTGGTCGGATGGCATCAATGTATTTGCCTGCCAGGACGTCGATATCGACCGCGCGTTTATTCGCACCTCGGACGATAGCGTCGCCATCTATGCGACGCGCAAGGAAGGGCGAGGCGACACGCAGCGGATCCGGGTGAGAAATTCCACGCTCTGGCCGGACGTCGCACACGCGATGTTTGTGGGCTTGCATGGCGACGGCAATCTGGTTTCTGACATCGAGTTCAACGACATCGACGTGCTGAACCTGGACGAGGACGATCCGGAATATGAAGGAGCAATGGCGATCAGCGCAGGCGACAGCAACACCGTACGCAACGTCGCCTTCAGGAACATCCGCATCGATCACATCGAGGAGGGCAAGCTGATCAACATCCGCGTCGTATTCAACGACAAGTACAGCTTCAGCCCGGGCCGCGCGGTCGACGGCGTGATCTTTCAGAACGTCACTTATGACGGCCACGGCTGGGCCGGCAAGTCCATCCTGGCCGGCTATGACAAAGATCGACGCGTGAGCAACGTCGTGTTCGACAACGTGCGGATCGACGGCAAGAAGCTGAGCGGGCCGAAGCAGAGTGAGTTCGAGATCGGCCCGTTCGTCGACGGCGTCACCTTCAAGTAGGCGGAGCAGCCGTCGATGCTCGCGTGATCAGCGAGCATTCCATTCGATGATGCACGAACGGCGCCGGCTCTCCCGACCGCGACTTGCGAATGTGATCGGTGATGGTATGAACCGCAGTGCTCGCCATAGTGGCGATCGGTTGATGAATCGTCGTCAAAGGCGGCCACAGCGTGGCGGCAATCGGCGTGTCGTCGAAGCCCGCGACGCTGAGCTCATCGGGAAGTTTCAAGTTCATGCCGTGAGCGACCGCGATGACGCCGGCGGCCATGTCGTCGTTCGCGGCAAAGATTGCCGTCGGCCGCGGATTGAGCGCCAGGAGTTTTCTCGCCGCTTCGAACCCTGATTTGAATGTGAAATCGCCGGCCACGACCCAGCCGCTGCGAATCGGCAGGCCATTGCGCTCCATCGTGGCGCGAAAGCCCGCTTCACGACGTTGCGCCGGAGAGTGAAGCGCGCCGCCTTGCACGAACGCGATGCGCTTGTGACCGAGATCGATCAGATGTTGAGTGGCGAGCGACGCGCCTCGGAAGTCGTCGATGCTCACCGACGGAATGGATGGATGAGATTCCGCCGTGGCGAAGGCGAGCCCCGCGATCTTTTCTTTGCGCAGTAATGCCAGGGCCGGCGCGGCATCGCCGAGCGGCGGCGGCAGAATCACACCATCGACGTTGTTGCGAACGAGCCGACGCAGGGCGTCCAGCTTGCCGGGATTCTCGATCGCCGGCTCGACCAGTAACTGAACGCCGAGGCGAGTGCTCTCGCCATACGCTCCCAGCAAGAACTCGCCGAGGATGCTCGACTTCGGATTGGTGAGCACGATGCCGATGCGTGCCGAGCCGCTGCGAGCAGCGCGTGCCGCGACGTTCGGCCGATAGTTCAGTTCTTTGATTGCCGCGACGACTTTCTCGCGCAGTGCATCTCGCACCGGCACTGACCCGCTCACGACGCGCGAGGCAGTCATCGATGAGACGCCTGCCAATGCCGCCACATCATGAATGGTCGATGCACGATTCGAGCGCTTCTTTGCGCCGTTGCGCGGGGCCGATTTCGCTGTCATGTGAACATTCCGGCTGTTGATGCGACGTTGTGTCGCCATGCCGCGGTTGGAATTCTGTGCCAATCCATGCGGTTACTCTGTAGATAACGATAACACATCGGCGTTGAGACCGGCACTGCCCGAAAACAGTTCCCCAATCGGGAATAGCCACAGCTTGCACCGCATTTCTGATATCGATATCATGATTTGCAAGAGTAGAAGCACGAGTCGTCGGCTCGAATCGTCAGGGGGAAAGCATATGTCGAACAAGCGGATCGGCCCGGTCGGGCTGTGGGGATCGCGGCGGACCCGGCACACGCCCGCCGCGCTCATGTCGGTTGGCGTCGCGCTCGGCTCCATCCTGAGCGTTCAGGATGTTGTAGCGGACCAGGTCGAGGAGGTGGTCGTCACCGGCATCAGGGAAAGCCTGCGCACCTCGGCGGAAATCAAACGCGACGCCAGCGAAGTCGTCGATTCGATCACTGCCGAAGACATCGGCAAGCTGCCGGACTCCAACGTCGCCGAAACATTGACGCGCATTCCTGGCGTGCAGGGTTATCGATACGGCGGCGAAGGCGCATCGCCGGTGGGCAACGGCAGCGGCCTCACGATCCGCGGACTGTCCGGCCAGACGGCGTCGCACGTCGACAATCGAGCCTACTTCACCGCGGGCACGCGCGAATTCAACATCGAAGGCGCGATCCCGGGCATGATCGCCGGCATCGATGTTTATAAGAACCCGGCGGCCGAGCACATCGAGGGCGGCATCGGCGGCGTCATCAACATTCGCACCCGCCGGCCGTTCGATTTCGACGGCATGACGGCGAGCGTCGCGGCCAACGCGCGCTACAACGATCTGGTGGATAGCACCGAGCCGGATGTATTCGGCCTGTTCTCGAACCGCTGGGCCGTCGGCGATGGCGAGATCGGCGTGCTCGTTGCCGCCAACGTGCAGGAAAGTCACAACCGTTCCGATTCGAATCCCGGCAACGGTGGCACTTCAATTCGGCGCGCGGTCCGTGCCGACTCCGCGGAATATTCCACCGTTGGTGGGCCGGCCGCATACGCGGGACGCAATGACGTCTGGCAGTTGGTCGATGTGCCGAATCCCCTGGCTTTAACGGATGCGGAGCGCGCGCAGCTCATCACGACTACGACGCAGCAGGCGCCGGTGTTTGAGGAAGACATTCTTCGTACGCGTCGCGGCTTCAATGCAGCCGTGCAATGGAAGCCCGCCGAGAATCTCGAACTCTACGCGGAATCCAACTACAACTATTACAAGTACCATCAGCAGTATCGTTTCCTGTTCGCAAACGACACGCGCACGGTGCAAGGGCTCACCACGTCCGGCTATGCGCTCACCGAAGCGCTGGCCAATCGCAATGCCAACGGCGGCGACAATCAAGTGCTGGCCGGCCAGCGGCTCGACGGCGGCACATTCCTGGATTCCACCTTGAGCACAACGGGTGGTAATGAAGATCATCCCTACGTGACCACTATCTACGCGACCGGCTTCAAGTGGCAGCCCAGCGACGAGCTCGATGTGCATTTCGACCTGGCATATGTGACGGCCACGCAGGAGGTCGACAACCGTGCCGTGAACGCGGTGTCCGCTCCTGGTTTGACGTGGGATGTTTCTCGCAGCCTGACTTCGTCGCCGCACCGGATTTCGTTCAGCGGCGGCCCGGCGCTGGATGCAACGTCGACCTGGATGTTGAGCGATTTCGCCAATGGCAATCGCGCGAAGTGGGACGATGACGGCCTCGCCGCTGCGCTCGATGTGACATTCAAGCTGGACATGCCGGTGTTCACGGCGTTGAAGGTCGGCACGCGCTGGGCGACTCAGGAAGAAGATTTCAACAACTGGAGCTTCAGCGGCAAGCCGCTCACGACCGATGGCCTGGCGCTGACGTCGAATCGTTCCAACGGCATTCTGCTGTCCTCGATCCAGGGCAACACGCAGCGTTCGCCCACCAACTGGATGGATGGCGACGCCGGCTATTCCGGTGGCTACGTCGTGTTTGCGCCCGCGTCCCTGACTGGCAACAACGTCCGCAATCTATTCCCGCAGGCGGGCATTGCTGCGCAGGGATCGCTGCCGGAGAATGTGTTGCAGCGTCGGCATAGCGAGGAAGAAACACTCGCGGGTTATGTGCAGGGCGAGTTCTCGTTCCTCGAAGATCGTATCAAAGGTAATCTGGGTGTTCGCGCAGTGCGCGCCGATCTGTCGGCCCGTGCGATGGTTGCAGACGTTCCGGGCCCGGGCATTTCGCCGCGTTCCGCGACATCCACGCACACCGATTACTTGCCTTCATTGAACGTCGTCGGCTCCATCACCGATACGTTGCAGTTACGCTTCGGCTACGGCAAGAGTTTGACGCGCGCGGCCCTTGCCGACCTGAATCCGTCGCTGTCCGTCAACCTCCTCAACGGCACCCTCACTCGCGGCAATCCCGATCTCGAACCGCTGACGGCCGACAGCTACGACCTCTCGCTCGAATGGTACTTCAGCGATACGGGCTACCTGGCCGCCGGTATCTTTGATAAGGAGATCGATGGTTTCTTTACTGCGATCTCCGAGTGTGAGGCTGTCGCGGGACTTCCCTCCTATACTGGCACGGGGCCCAATGGCTGCAGCAATGGGCAATACTTCGTCACGCATACGGTGAACGCGGAAAGCGGCTTTGCGCGGGGCGTGGAGCTTTCGGGCCAGGCGTTCTTCTCGCGCCTGCCGGGATTCTGGAGCAACTTCGGTGCGCAGGCTTCCTATTCGTATGTCGACACCGAGAACCCGGTGCGCTTCACGACCAACGGTCCGCTGGTCGATGTGCCGCAGGCGTTCCAGTCCAAGAACAGCTACACGATCGCGGGTTTGTATGAGGACCATCGCTTCTCGGCGCGCCTGGTGTACACGTATCGTTCCGACTTCGTGTTGTTTGGTGTCGCCGCCAACCCGATCGATGGCCGCTATGTGGAAGGCTACGGAATCTACGACTTCTCGCTGGGCTATGACATTGGCAACAACTTCAGCGTGTCGGCGAATGTTTCCAACCTGACCAACGAAGCGCCGGATCGATATGTGGGCGAACCGGGGTCCTTCGCCACGGACTTCGAGCGCCAGCATTACATGAACGGTCGCATCTTCGGCATCGGTGTGCGATATAAGTTCGATCGTTGATGTACTGAAATCTAGATGACGCAGAACACCCGCTCTTTTTGGTCGCGACGTACGTTGCTGAAAGGAGCGGGTGCCTCGCTGGTCGCCGGCTGCACGCGGTTGGTGACTGAAGCAATCCGTTACCCGGTCGTGTCCCCCGGCCGGCGTTTGAAAGTCGTTCTAGAGTTTCCCTCGAACAGAAATCCCACGTGGGAAGTGTGGCGCGGCGATGTGCCGATCCTGTTACCGAGCGCGCTCGGATTGCGGGACGCGGATGGCAACATCATCGGCCGCGATGCGCGAGTCATCGGCCACGAATACAAAACCATCGATACGGCGTGGGATCCGCCGTACGGGATCGCGCGCACATACAAAGATCGCTGCGAAGAACTTGCCGTTCATTTGAGGGACGAGAAGGCGGGTGTCGAGTTCGACATCATCGCGCGCAGCTACGATCAAGGCGTGGCTCTGCGCTATCGGCTGCGCAAAGGCTCTCTCGAACTGAGCGGTGAAGTCACACACTTTCGCCTCCCGCCAGGCGCTCAGGTCTTTGCGAGTCGCGACGAGGGTGAATACTTTGTCACTTCCCCAAATCGCATGGCGCCGATCGCGCATCCACAGCTGACCGAAAGCTGCGATCCGGAGCCGCTCGCAGATATTCCTGTAACTGCGACGCTTGCGAGCGGGCACGCGATTGTGATCTCGGAGTCCGATCGGCTGCATTATCCGCGTCTCGCGCTGCTGGCAGCGCCAGGCGAGCAGGACACGTTAGTCACGCACTTGATGCGTTTTCCAGGACGCGCGACTGGCTACTCCGGGCCGGGCAGCACGCCGCCGCAGAATAGTTTCCAGGTCGATGCGCCATTCAACACGCCGTGGCGAGTGCTGCTCGTCGGCGAGCGACCGACGGATGTGATCGAAAGCGCCGCGCTGATCCAAACATTGGCAACGCCGAGCTTGCTGAAAGAAACGAATTGGATCCGTCCCGGTCGCGCCATCAGATCGTTCCGAGACAACACCACCGAAGGCGGCATCGCATGCGTGGACTTCGCCGTGCGACACAAGCTCGAATACATTGAGTACGACGCGCATTGGTACGGCGATGGCACTGATCCCAGCGACGCTACGGTGCCCATCGCCGGTCTCGACATCCAGCGGGTGGTCGACTACGCGAAGCAACGCGATGTCGGCGTGATCCTGTACGTCGACCGCGTGCCCGCCATGCGCCAGCTCGATGACATTTTGCAAACCTACTCGCGCTGGGGAATCGCCGGCATCAAGTTCGGCTTCATCTGGGAAGGCCGGCAGAGCGATGTCGACTGGCTGTTCGACGTGATCAGGAAATGCGGCGAGCATCGCTTGCTGGTCAATCTGCACGACAACCTTCGTCCCGCGGGCCTGGAGCGAACCTTGCCGAACTACATTGCGCTGGAGGGCGTGCGCGGCAACGAGCAGTTCCCAACCGCCAGGCACAATGTGACATTGCCATTCACTCGCAACCTGATCGGGCCGATCGACTACACGATCTGCTATGCGCACGAAAAGAATCAGACGACCAACGCGCATCAGCTCGCGATGGCTGTCGTCTACTACAACCCGCTGACGTTTCTATATTGGTACGACAAGCCGGCCAAGTACGCGCAAGGCGAGTGGTCTGAGCTCGGTTTCTTCGATGAATGTCCAACCACGTGGGACGAGACCCGAGTGTTGGCAGGAAACATCGGCGAATACATCGTCATCGCTCGCCGACACGGGCAGCGCTGGTTTCTCGGCGCGATGACGAACCAGTCGTCGCGGCAGGTGAACATTCCCTTGAGTTTCCTCGCGGCCGGAGCGTGGGAGGCGCACATATATAGAGATGGCCCCGCCGCTGCCGTCGCGGATCAGACGCCGGTGCATGTCAATCGGGTGATTTCGGAATTGAAGGCGGAAGGGTTGATAAAGTGGTAAGACAAATCCATTTCCATCCTCGTTCTTCCGGCGCTGATGGAAATTGCCCAATTTGAGGGCGCATACCTTCATCTTGACCGCACCTTCCCGGGTGATGCCGAA
>CAMLEO010000211.1 GCA_946478975.1 uncultured Steroidobacter sp. | reverse complement strand
ATGGAGCTGACCTGCTGTTCCATGCGCGAGCGGAAGATGCTGACTTCGCCGGCGCTGTTGAGCAGGTTGTCGAGCAGGTCGGCGTCGACACGCGCGAACTCGCGAGGCTCCTGTTGTTGCGTCTGGCGCTCACGGCCAGGCAACGTCGGGGCCTGCGGCTCGGCGGGAGCAGCGGCGGTTGTTTCTTCCCTATCGGGCGGCAGCTCGGGCGCGAATCTCGATACATCCAGCGCGGCGTGAATGCCAGTGGCTGCATTAGCTGCATGCGCCGAGGGCGGCGGCAGCTCATCGACACGAACCGATTCGCGAGGCGCAACCGCGCCCAACTCATCGGCGCCGAATTCAACTTCAACATCGCTGACGGCTTCGACTTCCGGCTCCAGTGCAGACTGCACTTCGGCGTCGGTGAGCGTCGGCACGATGTCGGTTTCGGAGCCGATGTGCTTGTCGTCGGGCGAGTAGGCCTCGATCTCGACGATCTCTTCGGCGGGTGCATCGAACACCGGCTCGGCAGTCGGCAGAGTCGGCGCGAACGCGGCGGGAGCAACGATCTCCGGAGCGACCGGCGCGGCTGCAATCGTCGCGACAGCTGCGGCGACAGGCGGAGCCGCAACAGGCTCGGGCTCACCCGCGGCCAGCGCACGAATTCGACGCATCAGCTGACGCGCAGGCTTGGCGCGATCGCCGCCCGCGACGATGTCGCGCATGCGATGCAACTCGTCGAGGCTCGCCTGCAACGCTGCGAACACGTTCTCTTGCGCTGGGACCTGGCCGGTTTCGACCAGACCCATCAATGTTTCCAGCTCGTGGCTGAGATCGCCCATGGAGCGGATGCCGGCCATGCGCGCACCGCCTTTCAGCGTGTGCACGGCGCGCTTCAGCTCGAACACGAGCGCGCTGTTGGCGCGATCGCGTATCCACGAAGACAGCGAGTGATCGGCGACGTCCAGCAGCTCGGTGGCTTCTTCGGTGAAGATCGCCGCGACGTCCGCGTCGAAATCGCCGTCGTCGTACTCTTCTTCCTCTTCCACGGGCTCGGCTGCTGCTGTCACGGGCGCAGCTTGCGCCGCGACTGGCGTGGCCTCAATGACGCTAGTCGAAACTGGCGTCTCGCTCGGCGCAACTTCCTCGACGGGCGGCGGCGGCGCATCGGGGCGCAGGAACGGCACGCGAGTCGTTTCCGCATCGTCGCGGTTCACCGCGTGCGATGTTTCTACCGGCAGCACCGGCGGCTCGAACTCCGCGGCCCAGGCGGCGGTCTCGACGACGATGTCGCTCGCTTCGGCCGGCAGCGGCTCGTTCATTTGCAACAGCGAGCGGCTGCCAAAGGCAGCTTCGTCTTCGCTGAGCTCGCTGACGATGCTCGTCTCTGCGGTGAGATCGCCGCCGATCCCGTCCGCGGCTTCGAGCACGACCGATTCCTGCGTGAGATCGTCGCTGCTGGTCAGCTCGATTTCTTCCGCGGCTTCGGCGGCGGCTGTCTGCAGATCGTTTGTTACAGCGACGCTTGCGGCTGCGGATGCTTGCAGCTCGTTTGTTACGGCGGCGCTGGCAGCTGCGTCGCCATCCTGTGGGAAGTTTTTGTAGCTCCACGAGAGCGTTTCGAGCATGGAGGCGTCGGTGGCTTCCAGCTCGACGACTTCGCCGGCGTCGGTCTGTTTCGTTTCCTCCGGCGATTCGAGCGTGATTTCGTCGCCGAGGTTGACGTCGCCGAGCGCGATCACTGCGACTTCCTGCGTGAAGCCCGGGTCGAGTGATGTTTCTTCCACGGCGATCACGGGCAGCTGGATTTCCTGCGTCGCTGCCGTGGGGTCGACCGTGACTTCTTCGTGAGCGCCGGTCGAGCTCAGCGTGATCTCTTCTTCCGCGGCGGATGTTGAGTCGAGTGTGACTTCTTCGCCCGCGGGGGCGGACGCCATCTGGTCGAGCAGAGCGTCCGTGTAGAGCTTGAATTCGTCGCTCGCTGCGGCGGTGTCTACAGGCATCGCCTGCGAGACCATGCCGAGAGAGATTTCCGCCGGCTGCGCGGGGTTCAGGGTGATTTCCGCCGGGACTGCGGAGGAGTCCAGCGTGATCACTTCCGCGGAGGCGGCTGCGGAGTCCAACGTGATTTCCTCCGCGGCGAGCGCGGGAGGCAGTTGGATGTCTGACGTCAGCTGGATTTCTTGATCCAGCTGGATTTCTTGCGTCGCCGACGTGGAGTCCGCCGCGTCTGCGTCCGCCGCGGAACTCAGCGAGATTTCCTCGTGCGCGCCGGTGGAGCTGAGCGTGATCTCTTCCGGCGCCGCCGACGCATCGAGCGTGATTTCCTCGGGGAGCACGACTGGATCGATGGTGATCTCGATCGGCGCGTCCGGATCCGAGTTGCTCTCGTCGCCCGAGCCCAACGTGATCTCTTCCGCCTCCAACTCCGGCGCGCCCTCTTCGGCCACCACGCCTTCCATCGTGGCCGCTTCGAGAGGCACGGATTCGAGCACCACCTCTTCGGCCGCGGCGGAGTCGAGCACGATTTCTTCGGGAGCGGCTTCGGGCGCAGCGAGCTCCGGTGCGGCTTCTGCAGCGGCCGAAGACGCGAACGTTTCAGGCGCGGAAACTGCGGGCGAATCGAGCGAGGCTGCATCAAGGGCGAGAGCGCCAGTGGTGACAGCCGCAGTAGCGAGCGGAACGGCCGAGTCGAGGCTCAGCGCGGGCGCGGCGCCGCGAGAGAGTTCCTCGAGGGCGGCAGTGTCCAGGCTGATCTCTTGCGAAGTCGAATCGATCGTGACTTCTTCAAACGCAGCCGCCAGGTCGATGCCTTGCGACGAATCCGCAGAGGCGAGCTCCGGAGCGGCGGTGCCAATCTGGATCTTCTGAGAAGCAGAAATCGAATGGAGCGTGATCTCTTCAGGGACAGCCTCGGGATGACCCGACTCCGGCGCGGTCGCCGAATCAACGGTGACTCCAGCAGGAGCAGCCGTGACAACAGCTGCATCAGCCGCAGCGGCGATGTCACCAGACGACGCGTCGAGCGCCGCATGCTCATGCAGCGCCGCCGGATCAACAGTGATCTCGACTGCGTCGGCATGCGCCTCGGCACTCTGCGCAGCGAGCGCATCGGAAACATCGATGGTCGATTCAAACGAATGCGGCTCGGCGACCAGGATACCCGTCGCCAGCATGTCGGGAGCGATCGGAGAAAGCTCGACCACAGGCTCATGAGCAGGCTGAGCCTGCGCACGCGGCTCTTCCGCGTGGAGCACGGGCACTTCAATCGGCGCCGCAGGCACGCTCGACAGCACCGGCTTGGGCGTCGACACGCGCAGATGTTCGTGCACGATCGTCGTCGCCGACGGCACGCTGTATTCACCCGACGCTTCGCTCGCAGTGATGTTCGTCGAGGACAGCCGCTCGGCGAGCCGCGAGATCTCCAGATCCAAACCGTGTTCGAGGTCGACCAGCCGATTCACGATCCGGCCGTGGTCGAGGAAGAACCCGGTGTTCTCGTTGATGTTATCGACGACCTGCTGGATCGCAGTCACCGAATCTTTCAACGCGGTGAGCCCGGCATCCGGCAAGCCCACGGAATTGTCATAGAGCTTGCGAATGTACCGATTCAGCGGCTCGGCGATCTTGATGCCCTGGCGCGCGCCAGCCGTCTTCGCCGTGCCACTCAGCGTGTGACACGAACGGTGCAGATCTTCAGTGACGGGATACGGCGCGTTCGCGAGCGCGCACGCGCCAATGAATTTACGGATTGCCGCGAGATGGCCCGCGGTCTCTTTGGCGTAGATTTCGTGCAGCCCCGGATCCATCGGGGGCTCGGACGACGCGCGTGACGGGGCTACTGCCGGAGCTGTTTTTTTTTCCGGAGCAGGAGCCGCCGCGACTTGCGGTCGCGCCGCCACCGGCGCGAGCGTCGGCGGTTCAGGCGCACGGCGCACCGCCGCCGTCGCTTGCGGAGCGGGCGTAGAGGAGCCCGGACGCACGCCTGCGAGGCTGTTCGCCGTGTTGATGACCTTAGCTATATCGGATTGAGGGGCACGACCGGTTTCAAGCTGCTCGACTAATTCCGGCACGGCGGCCACCGCCGAACGCATCAACGCCATCATGTCGGGCGTGCGATCGAGTGTCTTGTTGATCACTCGATTCAGCATGTTCTCGACCGACCACGCGAAATCGCCGATCAGCTGCGCGCCGACCATGCGACCGCTGCCCTTCAGCGTATGGAACGAACGGCGCACGTTGACCAGCGCTTCGGCATCCTGCGGGTTCGCATCCCACAGCGGGAAGAACTGGTTGAGCTTGGCGATCTCGTCCTTCGCTTCTTCGATGAACAGCTCGACGAATTCCGGATCGACTTCGCGATCCACCGGCTTGGTGAGCGCGGGCGGAATCGGCGGCGGCTCCGGAGCAGCCGGCTGAGGCGCGGCCTGCTTCGTCGGCCGGCGCACTTCTTGAGTAACAGGATCGAGCACCGCGGTCGGCTCGTGTTCCGTGCCGAGCGCAACGGTCGGCGCGTGCGGCTCGATGACGACGGTGCGAGCGTGATCGGGCGTGGCGCCATAAGCGTCGACGCGCGGAATCGGCTGCGCTTCGGCGAGGAATCGCAGGCAGGTCTCGGCGTTGTCGAGCATGTACCAGGGATCGGCGCGGCCGGCCTGGATGGTTTCCATGTAGTACTCGACGGCGACGATCGCATCGGCGAGACGATCGACCGCTTCCTGCGGCAACGTCAGGCCGTCGCTGCGCACGAAGTTCTGCAGCGCCTTGTCGATGCCTTCCATGATCTCGACGACGCGCGTCTTGCCGAGCATCAGCAGGCCGGCAGTGATGCCGCGCATGAGCTGAGGAATCTGATCGATGGCTTGCGCTTCGCGCGGCTTCTCGACCGAGTGCGCGATCGCTTCCTTGATGCGCGCCATGTTGACGATACATTCGCGCAGCACCGCTTCGGTGACCAGGCGGAACTCGATATCGTCCGGACCCGCGGGCTTGGCCGGCGCGGCGTTCGCATCGGAGGTCGGCACGATCATGCCGACGAGTTGTTCGTCGAGGCTGTCTTCAACTTTGATGAGCGTCGCGGCCATGCGCAGCAGCGTGCCTTCGCTCGCCTTCGACTTCTGCGCGACGATGGCCTGCAGGTCCGCGGTTTCGGTCTGCACTTTGTCGCGCAGCTCGCCGAGGCCGAGCACGCCGAGCGTATCGGCGATCTTCTTCAGCAGATCCAGCTGCGGCGCGAGCTCATCGACTTGCGTGCCGCCCTGGCGCACGAAGATATCGAGCGCGTCTTTCACGCGGCTCAAGTCCTCCTTGATCGCCGCGGCCACGGTCTTCATCAGCTTGACCGACGGCGCAGACAAACTTTCGCGGGCCTGCTCGACGCCATCGTCGACCGGCAGCAATTCGGACAAGCGGAAGGAAGCGCGCACAGCCGCCACGCGCGGGCCGTTGGTACGGGCGCGGGCAACGTAGTACAGCAGGTTGTTCAGCAGTTCGAGCGGCGGCGAATCGGCGTAGCGCGCCTCGCCCAGCTCATACAAACGTTTCATTTCGCGGTCGGCCTGGCCGAGCAAACGTTTGATGGAGGCGCTGCCTTCCAGGCCGCCTTCCCGCAACGCTTCCAGCACCGAGCCGACGACCCACCACAGCTGGAACACAGCCTGCGTGGTCGCGACATGCTCGAGCTTCTCGGCGGTGCGCGACAGGATTTCTAAGTTCTGGTCGATGCGCTCGCCCTTGATCCAGCCCAGCAGCCCCAGCTGAAAGCGAGTGCGCAGCTTGCGCGCCCACTGCGCCACCGTGAGTGCGCCGTCGCCGGCGCCCGCCGTGGGATTCGCTTGCTGGTCCGAGCTCAGATTCAACAGCAGCAGCGTGCCTTCGGAGAGCAGCGCATGGCCGCGCACGGCACGCAGGTCGTTCAGCAAAGGCAGCAGCACGAGCGCCATGTCGCGCCCGCCGCTCATCACGCGTTCCAGATAAGTCGGCAGCTGAACCATCGCGCGCATCAGCGCGTCGAGGCCTTCGGCGAGGTGCCGCTTCTCGGCAAAATTGGCGATCAGGTAATTCGCAACCTGGCCCATTTCCTCGGCGAGCAAGGCAGCGCCGTACACTTCGGCCACGCGCAGCGCGCCGTGCACGGAATGCAGATGCTCATTGCACTTACGCAGCAGCGCGAGATTGTCTTGCTGCTCGCCAAACGCTTCCAACGAAGCGCGCGCTTCGTTCAGTTCGCTGGCGAGCTCGCGCGCAACGATGTGCAGTGTTTGCGATGAAACCTCGGCCATGGTCCTGTCGAGTTATGCGTTGAGGCCGCTGACTTTCTTCGGCGCAGGCGTGCCCCCGGCCGTGCGGTTCGCCGTCATGCCGCTGCTCGTGGCAGTCAGCGACGGCGGCGCGGCGGCAGGCGCTTTGCGAGCCGGATCGGTCAACAGGGCGGAGCCACCGGACACAGCGTCCGGCAGACGGAAGCCAGCGACGGACTTGCGCAGCTGCGATGACAGCTCCGCCAGTTTGCCCACCGAGCTGGACGTCGCGGCGGAGTTCTCCGCCGTCTGCGAGCTGATTTCCCGCAGCACGCCCATGTTGCGTGCAATGTTCTGCGCGGCCGACGACTGCTGGCGCGCGCTCGCGGAAATGTTTTGCACCAGGCTCGCGATCTGGTTCGAGACCTGTTCGATTTCTTCCAGCGCCGCGCCGGCGTTTTCGGCCAGCAGCGCTCCGCCCACCACGTCGGTGGTGCTGCGTTCCATCGACACCACCGCTTCGTTGGTGTCCGCTTGAATCGTGCGCACGAGCACTTCGATCTGCTTGGTGGCGTTGGCGGCGCGCTCTGCGAGGCGCTGCACTTCGTCGGCGACGACCGCGAAACCGCGGCCCGCTTCACCGGCCATGGACGCCTGAATGGACGCGTTCAAGGCCAGGATGTTTGTTTGCTCGGCGATGTCGTTGATGAGCTCGACGATGTTGCCGATCTCCTGCGAGCTTTCGCCGAGGCGCTTGATGCGCTTCGATGTTTCCTGAATGGTCTCGCGGATGGTGTTCATACCGTCGATGGTACGGCGCACCGCTTCGCCGCCCTTGTGAGCGACGTCGACCGAGTGACGCGCGACGTCCGCCGAACGTTCGGCGTTGCCGGAGACTTCTTCGGTCGATGCGGCCATGGCGGCAACCGATTCGGACGCCAGCGCCACTTGTTTCGACTGCGCGACCGACGCTTTCGCCAGCTGGCTCACCGAGCCCTGCGTTTGTTTCGCCGAGGTGTCGAGCGAGACGGCCGAGTCGTTGATGGTCGCGACCAGCTCACGCAGCGCTTCGATTGCGTAGTTGATGGAGTCCGCGATCGCGCCGGTGATGTCTTCGGTCACCGTCGCCTGCACGGTGAGATCACCGTCGGCGAGGCTCGACAGTTCATCGAGCAGACGCAGAATCGCTTCCTGGTTGCGTTCGTTCTTGCTGGCCTGGATTTCCAGCGATTTACGGATGTTGCCGCTGCGCTGATACAGAATCGTCAGGATCAGCAGCGACAGCGCACCGGCTGCGAGCAGTCCGAGCGGCAGTGCCTTGTTGCTCACTACACCGGCCGCGCCGGCAACCGACACACCGACGCGCGTAGCGAAGGTGTTATAAATTTTGTCGCCGCTGGTCGCGAGCGCGACGCCGGCTTCGCGAGCAGCCTTCATGCGATCGGCGTTGCTGATCGCGGTACGCACCTTGTCGCTCAGCTGCGCGTACAGCGAGCTGGTGCTCTTGAAGCGGCCTTCGGCTTCCGGGCCGGTCACTTTCGGCAGGCCGAGGCCGGAATCGTCGCCGCTCAGTCCGGCGATCACCTGGCCCATATAGTCGTTGCCGTCGGCGAGCCGGCGGGCAATCACGGTGGCATCGCCGACGCCGCCGGAGAGTGCTTCGACGTCCTGCTGCATGCGCAGGCCGGTCAGCTCGAAACGTTCCAGGTGGCGAGTCATGCCTTCGATGCCGGGCGAGCCGAGCGCGCTCGCGACGTTGCCGAGGCTCTGCAACAGCTGCGGCACCAGTGCGCGTACTTCGAGGGAGGATTTCTGCACGCTCTCGATGGCTTCCTGTGCGCTCAGGATCGCCTGGGTCTGCTTCAGCAATTCGGTGGAGCCGTCGAAGCCCTGCACGTCCGAGCCGAGCGAGGACGCGAGCGTGGAATAACGAGTGCGGGATTCGGAGAGCGCATTGAATGCGCCGGGCGTACCGCTCAACGCGGCATTCGCCTGCAACGGCAGCTTCTGCGACAACGCGAGCAGCTCATTCATCTCGCGCGCATTGTTGTCGTTGCCGCCAGATCGACTACCCGTGATCAACAACAGCGCCAGCGCCGCGATGACACACACGAGCGACACGCCCATCCAGATGGGCAGTGTTCGTAGTCCAACCAGTTTCTTTTCAGCCATGAGCCTGACCTTCCCTATTGGCCACGTATGCTGATGGTGTAGTTGTTGTCCACGACCGTGTTCTCGTCTGCTGTCTTCGGTTGTTGTTTCGGGCCAATGTTTCGTTTCGGTCGCGGCCGTTCAGCCTGCCGCCGCTTGCAAAAACTCCGCGCTCTCCAGCAGCGAGCGCAGGCTGAAAACCGGCCAGCTCTCCGTTCCGCGACGGAACGCGCCGGCCAGGTAACGCTCACAGCGCACGATCGTCGGCGGCGGTGTGGCCGAGAACTCGCCATCCGCAAAACGCCGAAAACCGAGCACTTCATCGACCAGCAAACCGGCCGGCACTTCGCGGTGGTTTGCCACCAGCACGCGCGTGCTGCGACTGGTGTTCGTCATGCCGCCGCCTAGATACGCGCGCAAGTCAACCACCGGCAACAACTGACCTCGCACATTTGCGACGCCGCGAATCCAGGCTTTTGCTCCTGGTACGCGCGTCACGACCGATGGATAACTCAACACCTCGCGCGTTTCTTCGCGCGCGGCCAGAAAACTTTCCGAGCTCAAACGAAACGCGACGCCGACCCACTCGCGCTCGGCGGCCGCATCGCGGCCCTGCCCGGTCAGCGCAACTCGCGCCAGCCGTTCGAGCTCCTTGAGGAGATCAAACGGCTTGTCTCGCAGAGACTTTAGGGTGGCAGTCGCGCTCATGCGTTACAGGAGAACTCTCAACCGGCCAGAGCGGCCTGTGCCTTCTCGATCAGCTTTTCCATCGACACCGGCTTCACCAGGTAGTCCTTCGCGCCCTGGCGCATGCCCCAGATGCGGTCGGTCTCCTGGTCCTTGGAGGTGACCATGATGACGGGGATCGCCTTGGTGTCCGGGTCCGAAGCGAGCTTGCGCGTCGCCTGGAAGCCGTTCACACCCGGCATCACCACGTCCATGAAGATCAAATCGGGTTTCATTTCCTTGGCCTTGCGGATCGCCTCCGCGCCATCGCCGGCCGAAGCCGTCTGATAGCCGTGACGCTCCAGTGCCTTCTGCATCACATGCACTTCCGTCGGCGAATCGTCGACGATGAGGATCAGTGCCATACCTTGCTCCGCCGTACCTTGCTCCGAGCGTGTTGCCATTGCCGTACCCATGTCGTCACCGTGCCTCGTAGCTAGCGAGTCTGATCGGGTTATCGAGCCAGGGCGCCGACATGAGTTTCGATCGCGTTCAACAATTCATCCTTGGTGAAGGGCTTGGTCAGATAGTGTTCGGAGCCGACGATGCGCCCACGCGCGCGGTCGAACAGACCGTCCTTGCTCGACAGCATGATCACGGGAATGGAACGGAAGACCTTGTTGTGCTTGATCAGCGAACAGGTCTGATAACCGTCCAGACGCGGCATCATGATGTCGACGAACACGATGTCCGGCTGGTGGTCGGCGATCTTCGACAGCGCGTCGAAACCGTCCACCGCGGTAAACACCTCGCAACCTTCCTTGGACAGCAGTGTCTCGGCAGTGCGACGGATGGTCTTGCTGTCGTCGATCACCAGCACCTTCAAGCCGGACAGCCGTCCGCTGTGGCTCGCTGCTGCTATGTTCTCCATCGCTCTCCCTCACGCCCTCGCAAAGCTCGAAACACTCGTCGAAAATCGACGCTTCAATAAAGCGCCGGAACTTTTAACATATTGGTTATAGGGCCGCCATCGCCCGCCTTCCTATACTATGAAGCCCGTCACACAGGCATTTGCTATGGCCACACCCTCAACGACTCGCAATGTGAACAAGACCGCGCGCCTCGTCGTGGTCATGGATCCCATCTCTGACATCAAACCGGCGAAGGACACCACGCTGGCGATGCTGCTGGCCGCGCAGGCGAGGGGTTGGGAGCTGTGGTACGCCGAGCAGGCCGACCTGTGGCTGCGAGACGGCGTGCCGATGGCGCGGCTGCGGCCGGTCACGGTGAAGAACGATCTGCAGGACTGGTACACGCTGGGTGAATCTCAAATACAGGGATTGGCCGAATTCGATGTCATCCTGATGCGCAAGGACCCGCCGTTCGACATGGAGTACATCTATACGACGTACATCCTGGAACGGGCCGAGGAGGCTGGCGTGCTGGTGGTGAACCGGCCGCAGGGACTGCGCGACATGAACGAGAAGGTGTACACGGCCTGGTTCCCCCAGTGCTGTGCGCCGACGCTGATCACGCGAAACATGGCGGACATGCAGGCGTTCCTGAAGGAACACGTGCGCATCGTCTGCAAGCCGCTCTATGGCATGGGCGGCCGCTCGATTTTCGTCATCGACCGCGGCGACAAGAACACCAATGTGATCTTCGAAACCATGACCGAGTACGGCACGCGCTTCGCGATCGTGCAGAAGTACCTGCCGGAGATCGTCGACAGCGGCGATTCGCGCATCCTGGTGATCGATGGTGAACCTGCGCCGTATGCACTGGCCCGCATTCCGACCGCCGACGACAATCGCGGCAATCTCGCCGCCGGCGCCAAAGGCGTGGGCCGCGAGCTGAACGACCGCGATCGCTGGCTGGTGAGCCAGATCGGGCCCACCCTGCGGCAGCGCGGGATGTTGTTCGTGGGCCTGGATGTGATTGGCGGCTACGTGACCGAGATCAATGTCACCAGCCCCACCGGCGTGCGAGAACTCGACAAGCAGTTCGGCACGCAGATCGCCGGCCTGCTCATGGATGCGATAGAGAAACGACTGTCATGAATGCCACTGCCGCGGAACAGGATTCGCCGTTAGCCAGCGATGCCCAGGAGGGCCTCGCGCCGGTCAACGATCGGCTGACGACGACTTTGTTCTTGGCGGCGCTGTTTCACGGCATCGTGATTCTCGGCATCACGTTCGCCGTGCCCAAGGGCGACGATTCCGGCACACCGACCATCGATGTCCTGTTGCTCACGAGTAATGACACGCGCGCCGCGGACAATCTCGACGCGCAATATCTCGCCCAGCGCAATCAGCGCGGCAGCGGCACCACCGAAGACAGCGTGCGTCCGGCAAATCCGGCCACCTCCGCGGTGATGGCGGAACAGTCCGGCGTGCCCGATGGCAACAGCGATGAATTTCGCGAAGCCGTCGAAGGCAAACAATCCACCGAGATCATCAGCAGCCGCAGCGATCGCAGCCAGGTCGATTTTCGCAGCGGCGAGAATCAGCCGTCACAAACGATGGAAGTGCCGCTGGCGCTGTCGCCCACGGCGCCGCGCCCGATTGCGACCAGTGCCACCGACGACACTCTGCGCCTGCGTGGCAAGCGCCTCGATGGCGCGACCGAAATCGTGCCGAACACCCGCGAGTCCAAGCTCGCTCCGTACCTGAATGCCTGGCGCAGCAAGATCGAGCGCCTCGGCACGCTGAATTTCCCGCAGAACGTGCGCAGCTCCCAGGCCGGCAATCCGGTGCTGGAAGTGGCGTTGCGCGCCGACGGCACGCTCGGCGAGGCGCTGATCAAGAAATCCAGCGGCAACAAGGAAATCGACCAGGCGGCGCTGTCGATCCTGCGGCTCGCCTCGCCGTTCGACCCGTTTCCGCCCGAGCTCAAGCAGTATCAAGAATTGCGCTTCGCTTATGAGTGGCAGTTCCTTGGCGCCCGCCGACGCTGATCGGCGGCGGCCTGCATCCCGTGGACGCGCCCGCCCTCGCGGGTGATACTTGAGCCATGTCCGCCGGCGACTTCCTCACCAACCAGTTCCTGATCGCCATGCCGGCGATGACCGACAGCAATTTTGCGCAGACGGTCACGTTCATCTGGGAACACAATGCCGACGGCGCCCTCGGCATCATCATCAACCGCCCCCTGCAGATGCGCCTGTACGACGTGTTCGAGCAGTTGAAAATGCCGACAGCGCAGGGCGTGTACGGTCACCAGCAAGTCCTGCAAGGCGGGCCGGTGCAGACCGACCGCGGCTTCGTGGTGCATGAAGCCGGCGGCCGCTGGGAACATACCCGGCAGGTGTCGCCGCGCCTGCAGGTCACTACATCGCCGGATATTCTGAATGCCATGGCTCGCGGCAGCGGACCGGACACGGCGCTGGTCGCACTCGGCTATGCCGGCTGGAGCGCCGGTCAGCTGGAAAACGAGCTGGCGCAGAACGCGTGGCTGACCGTGCCATGCGATGAACGAATTCTGTTCGACACGCCCTA
>CAMLEO010000210.1 GCA_946478975.1 uncultured Steroidobacter sp. | reverse complement strand
CTACGGCGTGCATCCATTCTGGCCGCTGGATGACCGCTGGTTTTACGGCGATTCGATTTTCATCATCGAGCCGCTGTTCTGGGCCGCCTGCGCGCCGCTCGCCTTTATCTTCCGCACACGTCCGGCACGCTTCATCGTGTGGACCTTGATGGTGGTCGCCATCGGCCTGGTGTTTTTTATCGGCATGGTGCCGCGGCCGATCGCAGCGGTTTATTCGCTGCTCGTCGCCGCGATGCTGTTTCTCGGCTGGCGCGCCAAGCCAGGCGTAGCGCTCACTGCAGGTGTCACGCTGTGGCTGAGTGCGACGCTGATGTTCGTGCTCGCAGCTCACAGCGCGAAGTCACGGATAGAGGAGATTGCGCAAGAGCAGTTTGCCGATAGCGTGCTGCTCGATCACGTCGTCACTCCCATGCCCAGCAATCCGTTCTGTTGGGAGATCATGCTGATACAAAAGGAAGCCGACACGGCGGTGCTTCGTCGCGCGATGTTTGCACGCGTGCCGTCGTTGTTTTCAGCAGATGAATGTTTGACGCGCAGCCTCGATCTACCCGTGACGGCGCCGCTCGCCAAGGTGCCGCGTGCGAACACGCCCGAAGTGAAGTGGTACGGGCAGATCGCATCGCCGCTGGATCAACTGCGCGAACTCGCAAGCACGAATTGCGAAGCGGCCGCGGCGCTTCGTTTCATGCGCGCGCCGTGGTTGGGGAAAGTGAAAGACGATCTGGTGCTCGGCGATCTGCGTTACGACCGCGAAGTCGGCCTGGGCTTTTCGGAGCTGCAGATCGACGCTCAGCCGACGTGCCCGATGTTCGTGCCGCAGTGGACTCCGCCGCGGCTCGATTTGCTGAGCAACGATTCGGGCGAGCGAGTTACTTCCGCTTCGCCGTGAACGTGCCTTCGCCGAACTGGCCGAACACCGCTTTGCCTTGCATGGTGTCGCCTTCCACGGTGCCGTTGTAGTCGAGCTTCAGGTCGGTGCCCTGCACTTTGATCGTGAAATCGAATGCCACGGCGGCGCCGTGCACGGAGCCGGTGTAATCGACAGCGCCTGCGCGATCGCGAATGGTGCCAGCCAACGCGCTGCCGGACTGACGCACCGTCATCACCGCGTCCTGCGCGCCCATCTGGCTCTGCGTCGTCAACACCCACTCGCCGGACAAGTCCCGGCCTTTGGGTGGCTTGGGCTGCGACGGTGACGACGCGCACGCCGCCGCCAGCATGGCTGCAATCGTGACCAGCGCCAGTCGCAATCCAGTCCGTAATTGGCTCATTACTGCTCCCTGAACGTGAGTTGCCAGCTTAGCCCAGGGCGTCAAGCGCAAACGTCGAGGCATGTAACAAACCGATCAAGAAAGTGCGCGGGAGACGTCGTGGAAAGTCAGGCTCTCGTCAGTTCATCTCGTTAAGCTTGCGCCTTCCATTCCAGCCATTCGCCAGGTGCATCGATGACTCTGAATCGCGTTCTGTGCTCCGCCGTCGTCGCAACGTTGATGATGCCTGCTGTCGTGGTGCTGGCCGAGCCTTCGGCCAAAGAGCTGCAGCACGCCCGGCATGAGCATTACGAAGAGCTCGGCGATGCCTTTAAGGTCGTGCGTGATCAAACACGCGCCAGCAACCCGGACCTCGCGGCGATCAAGACTGCGGCCAAGAAGGTCAACGATGCGTCGATGAATCAGGAGAAGTGGTTCCCCGCGGGCACCGGCCCGGAAGCCGGCAAGACGCAGGCATTGGCGGACATCTGGGCCAGGCCCGAAGAATTCAAAGCGGCGATGAAGATGTTCAGCGAGGCAGCACCAAAACTGAATGCTGCCGCAGCGGCGGGCGATGTCGCTGCGATCAAGACGGCGTTCGGCGATGTGGGCAAGTCGTGCAAGAACTGTCATCAGCAGTTCCGCGCCAAAGAGCACGACTGAGAATTCATCACCGCGCCCGCGGGATGCTATTCTTCCCGCCCCATCAATCCCAACAGGAGAGGTTTGTTAGAACTATGACTGCGCGAACCGCGTTCTCCGCCGGGACCTGCCGCTGATCTGACCCGATCGCGTTTGCCCCGGCGCTGGTGCGCCTGTTCCGCCTCGCGGAGCAGCGTCATGTCGCATTACTTTGGGGTTTACGCATGTCCTCTCATTCCCTGCTCCAGCTCGGCTGGCGTCCGTTTCATTCTCAGCAACTGTCTCTAGAAGAGCTCGGATCCGCTCATCCCGCGCGCGTGAGCAGCGTGCATCGGAGCGGCTTGATCGTTCTGTCCGAACGCGGCTCGCAGACCGTGACGATTCCTCCTCGTCTGTTGGAACAACTCGATCGGCCCGTCACCGTGGGCGATTGGGTTTTGATCGAAAACGAAGCGCCGCGAGTGGTGCGAGTGCTCGACGCGTATGGCGTGGTCGCACGAGTCGCAGCGGGAAGCGAGCATCGGCTGCAAGCGATCGCGGCCAATCTCGACACGCTGTTCGTTGTGACTTCCTGCAATCACGATTTCAATCGCTCGCGGCTCGAACGTTATCTCGCGATGGCGTATGAGGCGCGAGTCGAGCCGGTGATCGTGCTCACGAAAGCGGACCTTTGTGAGCAGGTCGACGATCTGATCGACCAGGCCCGTTCGCTGGCGAACTCGGTGCAAGCCGTGGCGGTGAATGCCACGTCAGCGACTGCGGCAGCAGCGCTCGAACCGTGGGTGCAGTCCGGACAGACAGTCGCGTTCGCGGGTTCATCCGGCGTCGGTAAATCCACGCTGGTGAATACGCTGCTCGGTCATGCATCGCAGGCGACGGGCGGCATTCGCGCAGACGACAGCAGAGGTCGTCACACCACGACTGCGCGTGAAATGTTTGCTCTTGCCAGCGGCGCCTGGGTGATCGACACGCCGGGCATGCGCGAGCTCAAGGTGGGCGCGATCGAGAGCGGCCTGCGCTCGGTGTTCGACAACATCGAAGCACTCGCGACCCAATGTCACTTTCGCGATTGTCGCCACGAATCCGAAACGGGCTGTGCCGTGCTCGCCGCAATCGCTGCCGGTCAGCTCGACCCGAGGCGTCTCGCGAGCTATCACAAACTGCAACGCGAAGCCGCGCACGCCAATCTGTCCACCGCGGCCCGCCGCGAGCGCGACCGGCGCTTCAGCCGGATGGCGAACTCGTCGATGCAAATCAAGCGGAAAAATAAGGAGCAGGCCTGACTGAAATTGAGTACCTGGAACCCGCCGCGTAGCGGCGGGTTACATAGGGACTGAAAAGGGTATTCGAGGCCACGCCCATGATCGATCAACAGCAGACGCTGAGCTTCAAGACCCGGTTGCGAGACCGGGCGACTCAGCTGCGTGAGGAAGTGCAGCGAGCGCGCGAGCGGTCGCTGCAGGAGACGCCGGCGAACATTGCGGACCGTGCACGGGACAGCGAGGACGATTCGTTTGCCGACCTGATCGTCCACACCAACCTGGCGGAGATGGATCGCGACGTGGACGAGCTGCGCATGATCGACTCGGCGTTGCAACGCATCTCCGCTGGCACGTATGGCGAGTGTGCGGACTGCGGCCAGCCGATCGCGACGGCTCGCCTGGAAGCGGAGCCGACCGCGGAGCGCTGTGTCACGTGTCAGGAGTTATATGAGAAGACTCACGCGTCCACGCCGACGCCAAGTCTCTAACGGGCAGCTCTTCGCCGCCGGCGATCATCAGGCAGTCGTTGAACGCCATCACCATGTATTCGTAGCTCTTCAGGATCGCGGACGTGAGTGTCGCGACCTGTCTCGCCGAGGCATTGGGCCCGATCAGGGTCGCGATGATCTCCAATGCCTCCCACGGATGCGTGTCATCGTACTGTGCATGAACGCGCAGCCATTTCATCGCCTGCTTGCGCGCGTCCGGTGCGAACTTGTTTGAATATTCCGCCGACTCGCACACCAGCGTCGCCCACTCGCCGGTCGCACCTTCGATCGCATAATTCGTCGCCGCCATCGCGATCGGCAGTGGATCGACGTGACACGTGCGCCAGCACCAGTGGCTCAACGCATCCATCGCGCCGGAGCGCGAGGCATGAAACAACTCTTCCCGGCCGATGCCGTGGCCGTGCGCCCAGTCGAGCCAGTACTCGACGTGATTCTGCTCGACGCGAATGTTTCTAATCAGGTAGGTGCGCGCCATGGTGTGGCCCGGACCTTCGTGATACTGCACTTTGAGCAGGTTCATCGCCATGTACTGCGGGAACTGCTCGATGACCGGCCACAGTCCGGTGAGGAAACGCCACATTGCGGCGGCGGGCAACGTGCCGTCGCGCATGCCGCGAATCAACGCATGATTGACGACTTCGTGGCGCGCGGGCGCGCAGCGATGCACGACATCCCGCAGCCATACGGGATAACTCTCGATGTCCATCAACGGGCCGGTGCGTACAAACAAACTGTCCATGTCCACTCCCCATCGCAACGGACGCCGCGATTCCAGCGGCGCCCCAAACCACGAACTGTGTTGGAGAGAAAGTGTATCAGGCCGCGCGCGGCCTCACTTGCGGTCGGGGAAGCGCTCCAGGACTTTGCCGACGATTTCGTGAGCTTCGTCATCGTTCAGCTCCGCCTTGGCAAAGCTGCCGTCCACGGATCCACTCCACACCTGTGCATTCTTCGCCGCATCGATGACGTCGATGGTGAACGTACCCGCCTGTTGATTCCTCTTGCCGATCGGCAGGCTCACGCCGATGCCGCCGCCGATTCCTCCCGAGCCGCCGCCCGCACCGACACCGACGCTGGGCTTGCTTCGCGGCACTTCGTGAACTTCGAGCACGTAGGTAACGCGGCAGTCCGGCTTGTCCTTGGACTCGCTGTAACCCTTCTCCTTGAGCTTGGCCATGATTTCCCGCTGCATGCGCTGCTCGGTGAAATTGGCCGGCTGCTGCGACGTGGGATTCCACGCGAACGTCTTGCAGTTCGGCAGGCCGCTCTCAGCCATGTCGACGTGCACATCCGAGCGCGATTGCATGCTGCCGCAGCCCGCAAGCAGGGTGGCACTGACGGATAACACGCACAACGACGCAGCTGTTTTCATGACGCACACTTTATATTCAGGGCCGATCAAGGGTTGTATTCGTAGTGCCACGGCTCGTATGGCGCGCGCAGCGGGCCCTGAAACTTCGTGCCCGATATCGCTGCCTGCAATTTCTCCGTCCAGCCGGGCGCATCCCAATTGCGTTTGACGGTGCCGGTGTCGGTGGACGCGACGATGGCACCGTTCTTCATGATTTGAAAATCGATGGCACGCAGTTGTCCGTGACGCGACATGCCGGGCGCCGCGAGCGACGCAGCCGCAGGCGGGCGCCAGCCGGTGAGAAATCGCTTGAACCGCTCGACCGATTCCGTCTCGGCCGGCGAGCCGTACTCGGGACGAAACACTTCGGCCAGCGCCGCCTTCTGCAGCTGACAGGCGGCGCGCTCAACAGATTTGTTGCTGTTGAAACGCGAGACCTGCAACTCCAGGCTGCGTGCCTCTGTGTTCGCGTACAACGTATAGCCTGGATTCTGCGCTTCGAAGCGGCGGCGCACTTCGGCGGTTTCATCGATCAGCGCGCGGTACTCGGGGGAGTGAGTATGTTCGCTGATCTCTTCGGCGGACCAGCTCCAGCGAGTCCGCAAGTCTTCGCCGGCTCGCAGATACGATCGAGTGGCGAGCAGCCGGCGCGGCGTGCCGTCGATCTTCGCCAATGTTTGCGCGGTGTGCTCCGGCAGCGTGGCGGCGACGCGATCCAGATATTGTTCCAGCCGCTGTTCCGGTGCCGCCGCGACCAGGCGCAGCGGCGCCAGGATCAAGGCGATGGAAACAACCAGGTGGTATCGCCTCGCCACTCGCGACTCTCCATCAAACCACGGTGGTGGTGGGCGCGACCGGTTCGACTTCCTTTTCGATGACGATCGAGCCCTTCAGCACCAGCGCGGCAATCGCGCCGATGGCCGCGAGCTGCGGCGCGAGCAGGGTGCCCACGACGCCGAGCGTCAGCGGAATGTCGATCAGCACGCGGCCCTCCTCGTTCTTGATGACGATGCGACGGACATTGCCGGCGCGGATGATCTCTTTGATCTTGGCGATCAGGGTATCGCCGCTGAACTGAAATTCTTCTGAACGGGCCCCTGTGGAATGCGTGTCAACCATGGCGGTTCTCCTTCGCTGTGGCGCTTGCTAGCCAATCAACTCTTTCAACTTGGTGTGTCCGGTACGCGACATGGGCAGCTTGGTGCCGTCCGAGAGGATGGCCAGCCAGCTGTCCTTGCCGTACAGATCGATCCGCGCCAGGCGCTCCACGTTCAGAATGAACGAACGGTGGATGCGCACGAAACGCGTGGGGTCGAGCTGAGTTTCCAGCTCGCTCATGGTCTGCTGCTTGCGCAGGTGCTTGCCGCCGGCGGCGAACGACAGGTAATCGTCCTGCGCCTCGATGTAATCGATGCGTTCCATCGGCAGCACGTGCACTCGGCCCTCGTGACGAATCAGGATTCGCTCCAGCGTGCGTCCCGGTGGCCGCGCCGCCGCGGACAATTGTTCCGCTGAAGGCGCCGGCGTGCGATTGCGCAAACGCTCGGCCGCCCGCTCCACTGCAGCAGCGAGACGTGGGGGCTCTACAGGTTTCAACAAGTAGTCCACCGCATGAACCTCAAAAGCGCGCAGCGCGTATTCATCGAATGCCGTAGTGAATATCACCGCCGGCGCGCGATCGCCCAACAACTCCAATACTTCGAAGCCGGACAGCTTCGGCATCTGGATGTCCAGAAACATCAGGTCGGGATTCAGTTCCTCGGCCAGCTTCACCGCCTCGAACCCGTTCGCCGCCTGGCCGACGATTTCGATGTCGGGCAGCTGCTGCAGATGTTCTGACAGGATGGACCGGGCCAGTGTTTCATCGTCCACGATCAGGACACGCACGGAATTCCCCTTATTAAAAATAGCGACTCGGGCATCCTGCCACTCGCGCTATGGCGCAGATCGTAAAAGGCGCGACCCAGCGTTTGTCGAACTTGGCTCCTGCGCTCGCCGCCTGCGGCGGCGGGCACATCCCTGTGCCTGGAATGGCTCCAGTTAAGCTTCATGACTCAGGGCCGGCAGCAGGATGGAGACGCGGAACGCGGTGTCGCTCGCATCCACGTCGACGCTGGCTCGATGGCCGCACAATGTTTCTACTCGCGAGCGCACGTTCACCAGCCCGACGCCGGTGCTGCGCGAAGGCGGCCGATCCGGATCGCAAGGATTGGCGACCACCAGTTCGAGAAATCCTTCGCGACGGCGCGCCTGCACGCAAACTTCGCCGCCTTCGAGCATGTGCGCGACGCCGTGGTGGACTGCGTTCTCCACCAGCGGTTGTAACATCAGCGGCGGCACCGAAACATCCTTCACGTCGTCGGCGATGTCGAAGCTGGTGCGCAGACGATCGCCGAAGCGCACCTTCTCGATCGCCAGAAACGTTTCCGCGAGCGACACCTCTTCCGCCAGCGGAATCGCCTGCTGGCGCGCCAGGGTCAGGCTCTTGCGAAAAAACGTCGCCATCAGAAAACACATCTGGCGGGCCGCCGCGGTGTCGTTGCCGATCAGCGCCGCCACTGAATTCAAACTGTTGAACAGGAAATGCGGATCGAGCTGCGCACGCAACGATTTCAGCTCCGCTTCGCGCGCCAGCACCTGCAATTCCAGTGCACGCCGCTCGGCATTGCGCGAGCGTTGAAACGCACCGACCAGATAATGACCCAACACCGCCAGGGAAATCCCGATCGCGCCGGCGAAAATCAGCAGCGGCAACATATCGATGGCCGAGTCGCTGTATTGTTGCCCTTCGGGCAACAGCCACCTCGCCCAGCCGTACGCGAGCACGATCCACACCAGCAGCGAAACCAGGCCGGCGATGGTCCAGATCACCGCCATGCGCGCGACCGGCGTATCGCCCGGCGGCATCGCCTGCACCACGTACCAGAACGACAGCGACTGCAATCCGAGCGCGAGCGCGATCGGCACCGCGAATTCCAGCGACCACGCCACCGGCGCCTTGCCGCCGAACACGAACACGACCGCGAGCAGCAGCCCGAACACCACCCAGACGGCGAGATACAGCGACAGCCGGCCGCGGTGAACGAAGATGGGATGCATTAGTTTTTGATTTCCACGCCGCTCATCACGATCATGCCTTTGACGACCAGGGTCTTGGTCGGCACGACGCTGGTGGGGCGGCGCTTGTCGATGAAGCCGGCAAGCAGGGTCGTGACTTCGCTGGTCACGGTCCAGTCGGGCGGAACGTAGATTTCCACGCCGCCCCAGAATGCAAACACTTCGATGATGGCGCTGTCGCCTTCCATGCGCGCGCTGCTCAGATCCAGCTTGATCCCGCCCATCACCGCGCTGAGATCGGCGCCGCGAAACGGTCGCGACACCGGCCGCAGCTCGATGCCCGAAAGCATAGCAAACGAACGTACGAATTCAGCGTGATCGGTCGCCGCGGCGGTATCGCCGCTCAGCTCGCTCAACTTGGATTTGGGAATGGACTCGTCGTGACCGCGCAGCGAACGAAACACCAGCACGCCGCCGACGAATAGAAAGATCGCCGGCAACAACAGCTGGCCGAGGCTGATCTGCACCCAGCCGAGCTTGTCGAGGAAGATCCAGGCGCCGACGGTGACCAGCACCCAGCCCCATTCGCGGCTGCGGCGATGCTGGGGCCGCCGAATCATGGCGGCGCCGAGGCCCACCAGCACCAGCGGCCACAAGCTGCGCAACACGTGTCGCGCTTCGATCCAACCGAGGTTGTCGGCGAGCAGGGTGCCGCCCAGCAACATGATGAGCAGGCCGACGATCAACCGGGTGGAAAACATTTCGCGCTGCCGCTGCTCGCCGCCCGGCAGCGGCCAGCTGTGTCGCGGATCGCGATCGCCGTGCGGATCGGGAGTCATGAATCACCATTGCCCGGATCGTTGCCCGGCATGCGCTCGTCGAAATGACCTCGGTGCTTCAGGTCGAAACAGCCGCCGTCGTTCCGGCCCAGGATGAACCCCAGGCCGGCCGCGATCACGAAAATCGGCCAGCCGCCGCCCCAGCCCAGGCCCCACCAGTCGAAAATCCCGATCAGGAAATACACGCCGGTGGCGATCATCCACACCCCGCCGACCCGGTCGACGTGGCGGTTGGGCAGCAGCAGGCCCCAGGCGCCGAAGGCGATGAACAGCAGCGGCAGGTACTGCCACCAGCCGACCGGCAGCCCGTAGCCCAGGTTCACCGCCAGCAGCAGCCCACCCAGCAGCAGCAGAAAAATGCCCAGCACCAATCGCGAGCGCCGCGGTCGATGGTAAGTGGATGGGTCATTCATCGAACGCCTCCAACGGCGATGCGGACGCAAGTGACGGATTGAGGACCATGGGTAGCCAAAGAAAATACTGCATGACTCGACTTCCAGACACTACAGGAGAACGGAGGATCTCTGACGGTGAGTGTTAAAATTCGCCCATGAAACAACGGACAAATTCACTTCGCTGGTGGCCGCTGAGCGCGGTTTTGCTGGCCGCCTGTGCCGCCGCCCCGACGCAGAAATCCATGCTGCCGGCAGGATCGGGCAATGCGGACGAACTCGCCGCCAGCGCACTCACTCGTTGGGGCGGCGATAACGCCAGAGATTCGCAAGCGCTGGCACAAATTCAGCGGGCCGCGCAAAGCGCGCCACAACGGCCGGAACTGCTGTACCTGGCGTCGCGCATCTGCATGGACACGTCGGGCTGCGAGCCTGAATCGATCGAAGCGCAGTGGCGCAAGCTCGACCCCGGCAGCGGCACCGTGTGGCTCGGCCCGCTGGCCCGGGCGCAAGCAAACAACGACACGCGCACCGAAGATCAGATCCTGGACACGATGGCCAAGGCCAGTCATTTCAATGTTTATTGGACCACGCTGGTGGCGCACCTCACGCCGCCCGTGAGCCACACGCCAGTTGCGACTGCGGTCACGCAGCCGACCCCGACGCCGCTGACCAACGCGTTGAATTCAACCGTCGGCTATTTGTCACGCATGACGACGCAGGCGTTCACGCCGCTGACCAACGCCTGCGACGCGCAACAAGTGCGCGAGCCGGGACGACGCGTGCGTTGTGATCGCATCGGACAGATTTTGCAAAAGAGCGATACGACCTTGGCGGAAGGCGTGGGCCTCGGCATTGCGCAGCGCCTGGCGGTGCCGAACTCACCCGCGTCGATGCAGATTCTCGACAAGATCAACACGCTGAGCCATCAGAACCAGGCGTCAGGCGCGGTGGTTGCGGCGCAGGTGGAGAAAGAAAAATTCTCCGATCAGATGTTGAAGCTGATGGCGGAGTTGAAGCGTGAGCAGGATGTATCTAGAGCCATCCTGCGCTGGGCCGGCGAGCCGCTGACGCCTTGAGCCTTTGTTAGAATTTGCTGGCGTGGCGGCGGCGCTCAAGCCGCCGCGGCCTGCTGTGTCTGCTGATTTCCCAACACCGTCGCGAGATCGCTCAACAGCGCATTGAGCTCGCCGGTCATGAGCGTCATGTCGATGTCGAACTGCTCGGCGGGGTTCGCGGTCGCGCCTTCCTCGGGCTTGTCCTTTTCGATCAGCAGGAAATCCAGCTTTTTCACGTGCAGCTTTTCGTTCAGCACAAACGAAATGCGATCTTTCCAGGTGAGGCCGAGGCGCGTCGCGTACATGCCGCCCTGGAGCTGCGCACGAATCTCTTTGCCGTCCAATGGATGACGCACGTAGCGAATCGTCGGCTTGCTTTCATCTGCAGCCTGCAGCTCGCAATCGTCGTCGATCGTGAACGTGAGCGGCGCGTCGCCGAGCATCAGCCAGGAAGTGATCGTGGCGGACGGCGAGCGCTCGGTTTCCAGCAGCGTGACTTGCAAGCTGCCGCCGAGCGTATCGCGCAATGTTTCCACCAGCTCTTCGGCTTTGCCTTCGCTGGACGCATTGACGACCAGCCAGCCGTTGATCGGATCGATCCACGCGTGCGTCACGCGCTTACGGGTCAGTGCGCGGCCGCGCAGCTCTTCGGTCACACGCATCTTCAGCTCGCGCATCTGACGGCGACCGACGGGATACCCCTGCTCCTTCGCCATCTCTTTGGCGCGTTCGGTCGCCACCTGGCGAATGATCGAGCCCGGCAGCAGCTTCTGGTCGACGCCGAGCGCGATCAGGTGCTGGCCGTTCACCGTGTGAACGTAACGTTCCAGGTCGCTGGAAAACACCCAGCCTTTGCTTTGCATGTCGAAGCTGCCGCAAGGCAGGAGCTGGCGCGCCGCGAGCTTGTCTTCGAGCTCACGAGCCGAGACAGACCAGTCGGCGGGCAGGCGATAGACGATGAGATTCTTGAACCACATGGGCTTCACGCCGCGCAAAACGGGGGAGTATACGTGGCGAGCGCCGCTCGACCAGTCCTTGCATTTCCGGAAAACTTTCTGCACCGACCGGCGGTCGGACGGCGCGCGAATAGCGACGGCTATCGCGTTCAATTAACACGGAATCGCCGAATTCGTGGGTGCGATAGCCGGCACTGTTCAAGGCGTCATCTGCGCGCCGGAGCGCGTCCTGGTCGGCGAAGGCGTGCAGCAAGTCGTAATGGCTGGTGCCCGGCTCGTGGGTTCCGGACAGGATTGCGTCCACGACTTGCAGCCGCGTCTGCGGCCCGAGGCGGAGCCGGGCCATGCCCGATCCTGCAGCGACGGAACCGAACGTCGCCGCGCTGTCCTCCAAAGCCCGTACCACCGTCGTGCCGATCGCAACGATTCGCCGCCCTTCGCACAATGCCGCGGCAATTGCTTCTTCGGTCGCAACCGGGATGCGATACGGCTCGTCCAGCGGCAGCCGCCGATCCAGTTCCGGATCGCCGGTCGATGAAATTCCTGCCGCGTGTGTCAGCGTCGCGAACTCGATGCCACGCTGTTCGAATGCCGCGAGCATTTGCCAGTCGAGCACGAAACCGGCGGACGGCGGCTCGTAGGCGACCGGCGCGCTGGCAATCGAAGTCCATACATCCCACAGTGCGAGCGGCTCGCTCATGTGCGCGTATTGAATCGGACGGCCGTGCGTTGCGAGCCCGCGCCAGAGTTCTTCCGAAGCGGCATCAAAATGCAGTTGTATGAATCGGGGATGATCCAGCAGACCTTCCACTCGCGCGCGCAGCTCGCCGAGTTGTAACTCGTCGCCTGGGTTGAGCGTGGGCGGCAACGGCCGATCTTCGGTGCGCGTGTGATGATCGCCGGCACCGAACACGACGGCGATGAAACGATGCGCATCGCGCGCGGCGAGCGAAGGCTTGCCCGCCAACCTCACTTCGATCACGCGGCCGGACGGAACATGCGTACCGTGTAAGCTCGCCGGCAACGTCGCCGCGTCGTTTGCAATCACGACGTCGCCCGGCCGCAGCAGCTCGATGAGATTCGAGCGCGGGAAGTGACGCACGATGCCGCGTTCGTCGATATGTAACAAGCGCGCTGTCGACGGCCGCTGAGTGGGGCGATCGGCTGCAATCATGATGCGTACCTCAGCGCCGCTCGTTCCGGCACCAAGTCACAAATCGTT
>CAMLEO010000209.1 GCA_946478975.1 uncultured Steroidobacter sp. | reverse complement strand
CTCGCTCGGTGCGAGCTACGGCTGGGCATTGGGCGAGACCGGCGATCTGGAGCTGTCGGGCCGGTACGCGTATCGTGGCAAGTCACGTTGTAACGCGGACTCCGAGCGTCAGGGCACCTGCGCGCTGCAGTCTGTCGTCAAAGTTGGCGAGGCCACGCATCGGCTCGACCTGCGACTCGCCTGGACCAGCGCGAGCGATATGTTCGGCGTCGCGGCTTACGTGACGAATGTGTTCGACGATCAGTACGTGACGGGCATCAACAACATCACGACCGAAACGTTCGGCACGCCGTTCGCCTCCATCTCTGAGCCACGCCTGTGGGGCTTGGAAGCCACGGTCTCTTTCTAGACGAACCTGAAATCATTGGTGGACGCCATGCCGGATCCCCTCCTCAAACCAGAGCCCGCCGATGCGTCCATCGAGAGATTGTTCGAGTCCCACGCGGCGACGGCGCTACGACTGAGGCAGTCCACCGTCGCCGAGCGGCGCCTCAAACTCACAAAACTGCTGGAGGCGATACTGGCGCGCAAGGATGCGATGCTGGAGGCGGCCCAGCGTGACTTGAGCAAACATCCGACCGAAACCAATCTCACCGAGGTGCTGCCACTGGTTGGCGAGGTGAAGCATGCCATCGCCAATGTGAAGCGCTGGATGAAGCCGGTGCGCGTCCGCCCGACGCTCGCGGCACTCGGTACGACTTCGCGTGTGATGTATCAGCCGAAGGGCCGATGCCTCATCATCAGCCCATGGAACTATCCGTTGAGCCTGGCTTTAGGTCCGCTGGTCTCTGCCGTCGCCGCCGGCAACACGGCGATTCTCAAACCTTCGGAGTTCACGCCGCATACCAATCGCGTCGTTGAAGAGATCATCAGCGCTACGTTCACTACAGACGAAGTGGCTGTCGTCGAAGGCGCTGCAGAGGCGGCTACTGCGTTGTTGTCGCTGCCCTTCGATCACATCTTTTTCACCGGCTCCCCTGCCGTCGGCAAGGTCGTCATGGCCGCGGCCGCTCGCCATCTCACCTCCGTGACGCTGGAGTTGGGAGGCAAGTCACCCGTCATCGTCGATGCGAACGCCGATCTGCGCGGCGCGGCGGAACACATCATCTGGGGCAAGATGGTGAACGCAGGCCAGACCTGCATCGCTCCCGACTACGTTTACGTTCATCGAGACGTTGCCGATCGTTTCGTCGATCTGTGTCGCACGATCATCGCTCAGCGCTATGGCGAAAATGACGCCGCGATCAAGCAGAGCCCCGACTTCCCCCGCATGATTCATCGCCGACACGCCGAGCGCGTCGCTCGGCTCATCGATGAAGCTGTGCAGTCGGGTGCGCGCCTCGCCTGCGGCGGCGGAGTCGACGTCGACTCGCGCTATATCGCGCCGACACTGCTGCGCGACGTGCCACCCAGTGCGCAGATTCGTCGCGAGGAAATCTTCGGCCCCGTGCTGCCCATCCTCACCTTCGACAATCTCGACACCGTGATCGCCGAAATCAATGCCGCACCGAAGCCGTTGTCGTTATATGTGTGGACCAAGAACGACCGTACCGTCGAGGCGATCAAAACAAACACGAGTTCCGGCAGCCTGTGCGTGAACCTGTGCCTGCAGCAGTTCGCTCAACACAACCTTCCCTTCGGCGGCGTCAACACTTCCGGCATCGGCAACGCCCACGGCCTCTTCGGCTTCAAAGCGTTCTCTCACGAACGCGCCGTCATGTCCGCCGGCCCGCTCTCAGCGCTGGAAATGCTGTTTCCTCCGTACGACGCGAAGAAGCGGCGGCTGAGCGAGTTGCTGATCAAGTATGTGACGTGAGATTCGGGCGCAGCTGCCTCAGTATCGGTGAGCCGCAACGAACCAACGCCCCAGCGCCTCCTCCAACCCCTTCGTGCCCTGCTCGTCGTCGAGCCAGGCCACGCAGGCATCGGGACGAATCAGCATCGACGGGCCCGCCTCGACGCTGACGCAACGGATCCTCTGCGCCTTGGCTTCGACCAGCCTCGAAGCTTCGCCATCCATGGAAGCATCGAGCAGGACACCCTGCCCTTCCTGCATGAGATCGTAGAGTGAAATGTCGCCGTAGCCGAGCGGCCGGTCGGCGATCAGGCGCCCGACTTCGTCACGCGGTGAGCCGAGATCGTAACGAGTGCCGAGGCCGGTCATCATTTCACCAAAGAAACGATTCACGTCGTCGAACTGCATCAGGTTCGCGATGATGTCTCGCATCGCGCCCGCTTGCGGATCGGGGCGCAGGATCGCGACCTGCGCTCGTGTGTTGGCGAGCACCGCCTCAGCGATCGGCCGCCGCTCGATCTCATAAGTATCGAGCAAACGTTCTGGCATCTGGCCGCGAATCACGGCAGCGAGCTTCCAGCCAAGATTTGCCGCGTCCACGAGGCCAAGGTTCAATCCTTGGCCGCCGAAAGGGGAATGAACATGCGCGGCATCGCCGGTCAGCAGCACTCTGCCGCGACGATAGGTATCGACGAGTCGCGTGTTGTCCGTCCAGCGATTGGCGGTTTCCAGCTTCGTCACGCGAACGTCCGCGCCGCTGATGCGACGAAGTTTGGTGTCGATCTCTTCGAGGGTGATCGGCGCCTCGCGATTTTGCGGCGGCCCGCTGAAGTCGAGCAGAAACAAACGCCCCGGAAACGGCCCGTATGAAAACACGCCGCCCGACGTGCGACGCCAGCCGAGCGGCAGCAAACGTTCGGGATGATCGATCTCGACGATGGCTTGATAGAACGTCAGCGTTGGATTCGTGCCGGGGAAATCGAAGCCCGCGAGCTTGCGAACCAGGCTGCGCCCGCCGTCGCACCCGACCAGATAGGAACAGCGAATGTGACTTTCGCCGCCGGCGGACTGCCAGTGCACATCGATGCCATCGTCCCGCTGGACGAAGTGAGTAACGTCACATTCGCGACGTACCTCGATCCCCAACTCGCGCGCCCGCTCGCCCAGCATGGCTTCGAGCGCTGGCTGATCCACCGCGTGTCCCCGCCGGTCCGGTTCTCGCTGCGCCTCTCTTCTAATAAGAGGCAGTCCCGCGAAATGGCCGCTGAACTTTGAGGGTCGAGCCCGGAGGTCCGGGCCGTTTTGGTCCGTGAACTGCTTCATCACCGCGTAGTTGCGCGCCTCCGCCGCGAGAACCGCCGCGCCCATTCCACGGCGCTTCAACGCTTCGCTGCCCAACGGCCCGACGGTCAATGCCTTCATGCCCGTGCTCGCCGCGGCCAGTCGCTCCAACACCAGAATCCGCGCGCCGCCTAGCTTCAACTCGATCGCGGTCAGGAGTCCGACCGGTCCCGCACCCACAATCACCACATCCACAGATTCGTTCATGTACCAAGCTCAAATATGTACTCAGTACACAGAATGTGTTATCTATAGCCCCCATGTCAACGCCGCCCGACCGCCGCTCTCGCAAACGCCTCGCCACCCGCCAAGGCATTTCCGATGTCGCCACGCGCCTGTTCTTCGAGCGCGGCTTCGATCAAGTGACGGTCGATGAAATCGCCGCCGCCGCCGACGTCGGGCGCATGACCGTGTTCAATCACTTTCCCCGCAAGGAGGATATGTTCTTCGATCGCGACGAAGAGGGTCGCGAGCTGCTTCGCGCAGCGTTGCGAGACCGCGATTCGAGCGTCACGCCGATAGAAACATTACGTTTGCTCGCGCACCGGCTGATCGAAGCTCAGAGCCCCCTTGTGACATTTGCTCCGGAAAGCCAAGGGTTTATAGAAACAATCGAGCGCAGCGAGACTCTCAAAGCCCGCGCCCGGGCGATCCGTGATGAGCTCGCTCAGGTTCTAACGGCGGCGCTGACGGAATGTGTGGGACGGGAGCCGGACGACCCGGACGACCCGGATGCGCACCTTGCCGCTCAAATGCTCCTGGCGACGTGGACGGTGGCGTTGATCCAGGGGCATCGAACGTTTCGCGAGCGAAGGGATACGGCAGCGGCGAAGGCAATGTTTCTTGCGATGGTGGATAAGGGAAGCGCGGGAGTGAAGGCGGCGCTGGCGGGAACGGCGTACGGGTAGAGCTACGACGCTCCAAGGCATCTGCGCACCAGCGCCACCCACAGCGCCACCCCGTAGGGCACGATGTCATCGTTGAAATCATAATGCGGAGAGTGCAGGCCGTAGCTGCCACCGGGCTTGCCACCGCCGAGCCATAAATAACAACCGGGCACGGATTGCAGCATCACCGAAAAATCTTCCGCAGCGGTGCTCGGCCCAGCCTCGATGACGTTGAGATTGACCGATGCCTCTTTTGCGGCGTCCCGCACTCGCGCGGCCGCGGCCGGGTCGTTGATCGTCGCAGGGAACAGCTCTTCGTATTTGACTTTGGCCTCGCATCCGAACGCGGTCACAACTGATCCGGCCAATTCGTGCAGTCGGGTACGAATGACGTTGCCGCTGGCCTCATCGAACCAGCGCGTGGTGCCGCGAATGACGCAACGATCGGGGATGACGTTCCATGCCTCGCCTGCCGATATCTGCGTCGCAGATACAACGGCGGCCTTCGAGGAATCCACATTGCGGCTGACGATGCTCTGTAACGCCGTAATGAGGTGAGCGGCCGCGAGCACACAATCAGTACCTTCGTGGGGCATGGCGCCGTGACATCCGCGACCTGAGACTTCGATCTCGAACATTGCAATGGCCGCCATCATCGGCCCGTCCCGCGCTACGCAGGTGCCGAGCGGCAGCATCGGCCAATTGTGCAAGCCGTAGATCGAATCGCAAGGAAACAAACGAAACAAACCGTCTTGGATCATGCGTCGCGAGCCGCCCAGCCCCTCCTCCGCAGGCTGGAAGATGAAGTGCACGGTGCCATCCAGATCGGGAAGACTGGCGCAGACCCGCGCGGCCGCCAGCGCGATCGCGACGTGCCCATCGTGACCGCAGGCATGCATGGTTCCACGATTGACCGAAGCGTGTGCAGCGCCGCTCTGCTCCTCGATGGGCAGCGCATCCATGTCGGCGCGAATGCCGATGACTCTTCGGCTGGTGCCGCGGGTCAACGTGCCGACGACGCCGGTTCCGCCGAGGCCGCGATGTATCTTCAACCCAAAGCGACTGAGCTGTTCGGCGACGAAGTTCGACGTTCGCGTCTCCGAATAGCCCAGCTCGGGATGCTTGTGGATGTCGTGCCGCCAGGACACCGCGTCCGCAAGCACCTCGGCGGAAATATCTGTACTCATATTCATGCTGCTGAAGAACGGTTGCTGCGCTCGTTGTACACGATGAAACCGGAGATGACGTCGTGCAGCTGTTGCGGCTCATCGGCCGCGATCATATGGGAGCTCTGCTCGAAAATGCGCAGTTCGGAGTCGGCGATGTGCCGGTGAATTTCCAACGAGAACTCGGGAGCGGAGATCCAGTCGTGACGGCCAGCGACGATCAGCGTACGTGCGGTGATCGAGCTCAACTGCGGCCGCAGATCGAATGTGCGCAGAAAACCCTCGGGGCCGTGGGCCTGATTCAAAGCCTCCGGTGAGTAGATGGTTCGATCCAATCCTTCACCGGCGGTGGCCGGATCGAACCTGCACGAGTAGAGCGAACCCATCACAGCAAAGAAGCGACGCATGGCCTGTTCCGAATCGATCCTCCCGGCGTACAGGTCGTTGCACATCGAGATCTGATCAGGGCTGCCTCGCTGCGCGACCAATTCCTTGGATCGAGCGACGTATCCGGAATGTGCGACAGTGGCAATCAGGATCAGGTGCGACACGGTCTGCGGATAACGAGCAGCGTGCGCCATCGCCACGATGCCTCCGTAACTCGTGCCGAGACTCACGATGCGCTCCACCCCGAGGTGCCGGCGCAAAGCCTCCATATCCTCCACGTTCTCATCCAACGTGTATTTGTCCTGCGTGTGACGTGCGGATCGTCCCTGCCCGCGATGATCGAAGTACACCAGTTGCATGGACCTGGCGAGCGAACCGTGGCGGGCCTTCATCCCGCAGTGATCGACGCCGGGACCGCCGTGAACGATCAACGCCGTCGGCCGCTCACGCATGCGGACGCCGTCGGCCACGAGGCTCGCGCCCTCGACGTCAAAAAAAATTTCGGTGTCGCGGATTCGGGCTCGCATGATCAGCGGTGCGCCTGCTCGATCCGCTGCCGCAGCTCGAATACGTTGCCGTCCGGATCGCGTGCATAGGTTGCATATGCCTCGCCCGAGAACTCCTCCGGCGGGCAATGGAACCTCACCCCAGCGGCCGCGAGCCGCCGATATTCACCATGGATGTCGGACACATCGAGGCAGAAATGGGTGATGCCGTGATCGCAGACGGGGCGGTTGGGGTCGACCGGATGGGGCACAGGCTCGGCGAACTCGAACAGCTCGATCTGAAAATTACCGAGGCGCAACAACGCGCCGCGAGCTCGTGCGCCTTTCAAACCGAACACACGCTCGTAACTTTCACCGCCGACCTGACCTGCGACGACGAGCGACATTCCCAATACATCGCGATAGAACTCAACGGATCGATCCAGGTTCGAGACCGAGACACCGACGTGATTCATTCCTGTGATCATCGTTCGCCTCCATTGCGCTTCATCGACGGTGGAATCCCATCTGATAGGTATCGCAGTGGATGATTCCGCCGTCGACCACCAGTTTTTCGCCGGTGATGTGCCGGGAGTCCTCGGATGCGAGGAACGCCACGGCCGCGGAGACATCTTCCACCCGAGTCATGTCCCCCATCGGGATGATGGCCTCGATCTCCTGAGCGATCGTCTCAACCGTAACCCCACGCTTGCGCGCCGTCTGCTCGGCTTGCCGCTCCCACAATACCGTGCGCACGGTGCCCGGGTGCACCGAATTGCAGCGAATTTTCAGTTTCCGCTCCAGGCAGTGCTGGGCGACGGTCTTGGTCAGATGACGCACCGTCGCCTTGCTCGCGCCGTAAGCCATCGCGTACGGCGTCGCCAGCAGGCCCGCCACGGAGGAGATATTCACAATCGAGCCGCCGCCCGAAGCGTGAATGGCCGGGATCGACACTTTACAACCCAACATCACTCCTTCGACGTTCACCGCAAAAATTCTCCGCCAGTCCTCCAGAGCGGTGTCCTCGGGGCTTTCACCTCCCCGGGTTCCGGCAATTCCTGCATTGTTGACCAATATATGCAATCCGCCGCAGCGCCGCTGTGTTTCACGGATCACACGCACCCATTGCTCTTCCTGCGTTACGTCGTGCTGCAGAAACTCACATCCGAGCTCGGTCGCGCTCGCAGTGCCCAGCGCCTCCTGCACGTCCGAGATAACGACGCGTGCACCTTCGGATATCAGACGCTCGACGATGGCCTTACCCAGCCCCGATGCGCCGCCGGTGACGAGCGCGACTTTGTTCTTCAATCGCTCCACGGGTTCGGGCCTCACGTTGCAAACAGTGCTTCGGGCTGCTCCAGGCTCTGGCGCAATCCGGCCAGGAACTGAGCAGCGACGGCGCCGTCGATGGCGCGATGATCGAGCGACAAGCAGGCCCGCAGCACCTTGGCGACGCGGATCGTACCGTCCTCGCAAGCCACCGGGCGGGGCCTGGCAGCACCCACAGCGAGAATTGCGCACTGGGGTGGATTGATGATCGCGTCGAACTCGTCCACGCCATAGCCGCCCAAATTGGAAACGCTGAACGAGCCGCCCACGATCTCGTCCATCTTCAACTGCCGTGCCGCTGCACGTGCTGCCAGCGATCTCACCTCGATCGCAATGTCTGGCAGGCTTTTCGCCTGGGTGGCCCGCACGACGGGAGTCACCAAGCCGCCGTCCACGGCGACGATGACCGAAATATCGGCCTGGTTGTATCGATGGATTTTGTTGTCGACCCACTGCACGTTGACAGCTGGATGCAACATCAACGTCGACGCGCACGCCTTGATGATGCAGTCGTTGACGGAAACCTTGCTGTCGGGCCGCTCGCGGTTGAAACGTTCTCGCAACCCGAGCAGCGCATCCATCTCGACGTCCACTGCCGCACGGAAGTGCGGGATCGTGCTCGCCGCTTCGGTCATGCGCGCCGCGATCGCCCGACGCAACGGCGTCAATGGCACCACGGTGTAGGGCTCGGCCATCACATTTCCTCGATCAGGCCGAGATCGCTGTTGACCGGGACGCTCTCGCCCGGGCCCACGAGGATCTTGCTCAAGCGGCCGGCGACTGGCGCCTCCACGGCCTGCGTGGCTTTCGCGGTTTCGATTTCAACTACCGGCTCGCCCGCGGCGACGGTGTCTCCTTCGGCTTTCAACCACTGCACGATCGTGCCCTCGTCGATTCCCATGCCCCACTTGGGCAGCACTATTTTCATCGTCATGATGGTTCCAATGTATCGTTCGGTATGGATCGATTCAGAGCAGCCGTTTGACTGCGGCCACGATCGCGGTTCGATCCGGAAACAGTTCCTCTTCCAGAACCGGGCTGAATGGCACGTGCACGTCCGGCGCAGTCAGCCGGCACACGGGTTTCTTCAGATAGCCAAACGCCTGTTCCGACACGCTGGCCGCGATCTCACTTGCCACGCTGCAGATCCGGTGCGCATTGTCGACGACGACCAGGCGACCGGTCTTCGCCACCGACGTTACGATCGAATCGATGTCAAGCGGCTTGAGCGTGCGCGGATCGATGACTTCGACCGAAACGCCTTCTTTCGCAAGCGCGTCCGCGGCCTCCATTGCCGGACGCATCGCGCCTGCGATGGCGACGATCGTGACATCCGTTCCGGCGCGCTTGATATCGGCCTTGCCGATGGGTACCAGATAATCTGGATCGGTAGGCACCTCGCCCTTGGTGGGCCACAACTTGGTGTCCTCGAAAATGAGCACCGGATCGTCGTCCCGAACCGCCGACTTCATCAGGCCCTTGATGTCCGCGGGGCTCGACGGGCTGATGATCTTCAGACCCGGAATATTCATGAACAACGGATACGGTCGATCCGAATGTTGGGCGGCGATCGCGGCTCGATAATACATACAGCAGCGAAACACGATCGGCACGCCGATCTGACCGCCGGTCATGTAACGCAGCTTGCTCGCCTGGTTCACGATCTGATCGGCGGCGAGATACATGAAACTTGCGATGCTCAGATCGACGATGGGCCGCAGGCCGTTGATTGCCGCGCCGACCCCGACGCCGGTGAAGCTGGTCTCGGAAATCGGCATGCTCCAGACCCGCTTGTCGCCGAAGCTTTCCACCAGTTTTCCACCGCCGTACACGGCGATGTCCTCGCCCATCAGGATGACGCGATCGTCACGCTCCATCTCCTCAATCTGCGCTTGAACCAGCGCATCGAGATAACTCATACGGACGCGCGCGCCGGACGGATCGGCTTGTAAAACACTCGACATGCTATGTGCTCCGAAAGTTTACTAAACAGCGCGCGGCGCGGCGGCGCGAGCAGGCGTGCTGAACAGGTTGTCGTAAAGAGTGGCGGGATCCGGTTGAGGACTTTCCTCTCCGAACCGGATCGCGGCCGCGACTGCTTCCGTCACTTCGGTTTCGATCGCCGTGAGTTCGGAGTCACTCATGCCTTCAGCGAGCAGGGCTCGGCGGTACAAAGCGAGCGGATCACGCTGTGCCTTGTGATGTTCCACTTCGTAGGCGGGACGATACGGCGTGCCCGGGATGATGAGCCCGACCTGATGTTCGTCGAAACGATATGTTTTGGCTTCGACCAGCGTCGGTCCTTCGCCCCGACGCGCGCGCTCCACGGCTTTGCTCACTACCTCATGAACGGCGGCAACATCCTGTCCGTCTACCGACACTCCAGGCATCCCGTAGGAGTCGGCGCGCCTGGCGATGTCTGTTTGCGCATGGCTGCGTTCCAGGGAAGTCGTGATCGCGTAGCCATTGTTCTCACAGCAGTAGACCACCGGCAGCTTCCACAGCGATGCCATGTTCAACGACTCATGAAATGTTCCCTGGTTGACGGCGCCATCGCCGAAGAAACAGAGGCTCACCTGGTCCACGCCGCGCACCTTGGCGCTCAATGCACAGCCGGTGGCCAATGGAATGCCACCGCCGACGATGGCGGACTCGCCGATGATGCCGACGCTGCGATCGGCAAGATGCATCGAGCCGCCGCGGCCGCCACAGATGCCGGTGCGCTTGCCCATCAACTCTGCCATCAGCGCTTTGAGGTCCGCGCCTTTGCCGATGGGATGACCGTGCGAACGATGCGTTCCGGTCATTGCGTCGGAGTCGCGTAGCGCCATGCAGGCGCCGACGATCGTAGCTTCCTGTCCGATGCTGGCGTGAAACGCGCCGGGGATGCGCCCCAATTTATAAAGCCGCGTGCCTTCTTCTTCGAACTTCCGAATGCGCAGCATACGGCGATACGTTTCGCGCTGCCGCTCTGGGGTCAAGGTCATCGATCTATTCCTGCTGTGACTGCGTGAGTTCCGTCGCGTTGTGCTCCGTGATGCCGGCGCGGCCCACCCTTCGCTGGGGCGGGCACCGCAGGCCGGGCCTTACGCGCCGGTCCAGTGAATCATCTTCAAAGCGGAGTACGACTGCAGTCCGCCGAGGCCGAGTTCGGCGCCGAATCCAGAACCTTTGCGCGGCTCGTGGCTCAACATACAACCCGAATCGGCGCCCTCTTCGCCTCCGGTGCGCACATACACCACACCGGCTTTGATCGCATTCGCCATGCGCTTGCTGCGGCCCATGTCGCGCGTCCATACCGTTGCAACCAAACCATACTCGGCGTCGTTCGCGAGGCCGATCGCTTCTTCATCGCTGCTGAATGACTGTACGCACAACACCGGACCGAATATTTCTTCTCTTACGATCGGCATCGCGCCGGTCACTCGATCGAACACCGTGGGCGAGACGTAGCAGCCGCCGCTTTGCTGGATCGAACCTTTCAATACCGCTCGGGCGCCAGCCTTGATGCCCTGTTCGACGTATGCTTTGACTCGATCGCGCTGGACCGGGCTCGCGAGCGGGCCGAACGTGGTTGCGGGATCCAAAGGCTGCCCGGGTTTGCTGGCGCTGACTTTGCTGATGACTCGATCGAGCAATGCATCCTTGATGCGCTCATCGACCAGCAGCCGCGTGTGAGCACTGCAGACCTGGCCTTGATTCCAGACGACTCCGCGAGCGACCATGTCGGCCACGCGATCCAAATGCGGCGTGACATCGCCGAACACGACGTGCGGAGATTTTCCTCCGCACTCGAGCAGCACCGGTTTACCGTTCGAACGCGCGGACAGTTCCATGATCCGGCGACCGGTCGCGGTCGAGCCCGTGAAGGAGACCATATCGACATCGGAATGCAGCGCCAGCGCTGCGCCGACCGTCGAACCGAGGCCGGGAACGATGTTCAACACGCCTTCGGGAATTCCAGCCTCCAGCGCGAGTTCGGCAAGCTTCAAAGCCGAACTCGACGCGAGCTCCGAAGGCTTGAGCACCAGGGTATTTCCCGCCGCAAGCGCCGGTGCGATCTTCACCACGGCGTTGCTCATCGGGAAGTTCCAGGGCGTGATCGCTCCAACGACGCCGCGCGGACCATAAGAATTCATGGTCATCGAGGTCGGATACAGCGGCGCGTTCGAGCCCAGCAGTTTGTCTGCAAAGCCGGCCCACGAGCGCATCAGCCACGGCCCGACGATTTCTACATCGCGCAACGACTCGGCGATCGGCTTGCCCATCTCCAAAGAGTCGAGCAGTGCCAGCGTTTCTTTGTGTTGCACGATGAGGTCGGCGAACTTGCACAACACGTCCGCACGGCGCACCGCGGGCAGTTCCGACCAGCAACCCTCTTCGAATCGCTTGCGGGCGACACGGACCGCAACATCGACGTCCGCTGGACTGCCCACGTGAATCTGGCACAGCGATCGCTCGGTGCTGGGATCGATATTCTCAAACGTCTCTCTCGACTGGGAATCCTGATATCGCCCGTCGATGAACGGCCGGATATTCCATCGAACCTCAGCTGCACGTTGTTGCCAATTCATCTTGAATCACTGTCAATTGAACCGGACTGCGTCGGTGCCGACGCAGTCCGTGCGACATCAGAACTGATAATCCACCTGCAACCCGACCGTCCGCGGCCGCAGTCGCGGGCTGTAACCACTGACGGCGGGCATGCGCGCATCCTCGTTGTTCGCGTTGTCGACGAACAGCGCAGCGGTCCAATGCTTGGGCGATATCAAAGACATCGACACGCGTGTCATGGTCACTGAATCGCCGGCATTGACGAACGCGGTGCTGCCCGCAAAACCGTGGAAGTTCTGCTCGCTGGTGTGATAGCCGGAGAGTGACAGCTGCCCCTCATAACCACTGCTGCCCATCGGGAAGTTGGCGTCTGCGAACGCACCGACGGTGAGTTCGGGTGAGTAATTCAAGCGTGAGCCTTTTTCGAACAGCACGACGTTGCTCGTGCCGATGAAGACGGCCTTATCCACCGACAGATCGTTCCAGCTCACATTCACGCCCAGCGACAGGCTGTCGGTGGGACGCACGACCAGTCCGAGATCGGCACCGAAGCCGCTGGCGGACTCGCCGTTGGTCAGCGCGGTCACGTCGACGTTCTGATAAGGCACTGCCAACTGCTGTTGCACGTCCTGCCAATCGACGTAGTACAACGCCAGATCGACGCTCAGCAGCCGATCCAACATCGTCGCCTTTGCACCGACCTCGTAGTTAT
>CAMLEO010000208.1 GCA_946478975.1 uncultured Steroidobacter sp. | reverse complement strand
TGCCGCGCCAGTGCGCTCGACCACACTGTTCGCCGTGCTCTCGCGGGCTGCCAGCGTGGGTTCGCAAAATATGATCTCGGCACCATAGCGACGAACCGAAGCCTGCTTCGCCAGCGGCGAGTTCGAGGGCATCACGATGTAAGCCGGGATGTTTCGAAGCCTGGCGGCTCGTGCCAGTGCCGCCGCGTGATTCCCCGAAGAATGCGTGACGACGCCGCGCTTGGCCTCTTCATCAGACAGCAGCGCGACAGCATTGGTCGCACCGCGAGCCTTGAATGCACCGACCTTCTGCAGGTTCTCGCACTTGAAATACAGCTGCGCGCCGGCCTTGTCGTTCAACGTCCTGCTGGTCATCACCGGCGTGCGGTGAATGTGATCCTTGATGCGGGCGTGAGCCGCCTGCACGTCAGCCAGAGTCAGTGTCATTCGTGTCCCCGAAACAGGTCGCTGAAGGTCGATGCCGGCGATTATAGGCGCACTGCGCCTCACACGACTCGCCCGCCGTGGCTTTTTCTGGAATGCTTGCGCGCATGCGCATGCGACAAATAGAAGCATTCCACGCGATTTACGTCAGCGGTTCCATCAGCGGTGCGGCTCGCGTCCTCAACGTGTCGCAACCGTCGCTCACGAAAGTCCTGCAACACGCGGAACAGCAGCTGGGCTTCGCGCTGTTCCGTCGCGTCAAGGGCCGGCTGGTCGCCACCGACGAGGCGCACGTCTTGTTTCGCGAGGTCAGCGATGTTCACGATCGCTTGTCCTCGCTTCGCAAGACCGCACGCAACTTACGCAGCGGCTCGGCCGGCAATGTGCGAGTCGCGGTCCTGCCGGCGTTGGGTCTGGACATTGCGCCCGCCGCGATCGCGCAGTTTAGAAAGTCACATCCAGACGTGACGTTCGATGTCATGACGCTGCATCACGACGATGTACTGCGCTCCCTGTACGAGCGACGCAGCGAAGTGGCTATTGCATACGCGCCAGCGCCGCATCCACGACTCAAGATCACCGAGCTGTGCACTGCCGAGCTGGTGCTCATGCATCCTCGCAATCTGCCCAAGGTTCCGGCGCGCATCGATCTGACCTGGCTCAAAGGCAAGGACATCATCGGCCTGTCGACCAGCGGTCCAGTCGGAGATTTGTTTGCATCCGCGTTGGCGCGGCTGCACGTCACTGCGCATGAAGTCGTGTCGGCGCAAACATTTTATCTGGCCGCAGGAATGGTTCGTCACGGCGCGGGCATCGCCGTCGTCGACGAACCGACCGCCTATGCGATGAGCGACGAGCACACAACCTTCAAGTTCTTCGATCCGCCGGTGCGTTTCGGCGTGTGCGCCATTCACCTGGAAGATCGACCGCTGTCGCAACTCGCGCGCACCTTCGTGCAAAACGTTCGCGAACAGCTGCTGCAGACGCGGGCGACCCATAACCGCCGTCTATAGGCGGCGCAAGCATCGCTATTGGACGCCTCGCGCCGGATGCAAAATCATTCGCGCCATGAGTGCTGTCGTCACGAATATCCCTTCGCCGTACCTGGTCTATCTCGGCGCTGCGACCGATCCGCTATCCATCAAGACGTCACGCGGCGTGGCCGAGTGGCGTCGTGAGCTGTGCGTCGGTCAGCGCCGCCTGCCCGGCTGTGAGATCACGCTTGGACTGGAAGATCTCACCTACGAACAGGCCGTGAAGCACGGCGCGAAGACTCTGATTCTCGGCGAAGCGAATGCGGGCGGCGTCTTGAGCGATGTGTCCGCACGTGAAGCGATCGCTGCGTTGGAAGCGGGCCTCAACGTCGCGTCGGGATTGCACGACCGCCTCTCACATCACGCGAACATCCGCGAAGCGGCGGAACGTACCGGTCGCAGTTTGTTCGACGTGCGCGAGCCTCCGGCAAACCTGCCCATCGGCACTGGCCGGCCACGTGCCGGGTATCGCCTGCTCACCGTCGGCACCGATTGTTCGATCGGCAAGATGTACACCAGCCTGGCGCTCGAACGTGAGCTGCGTCAGCTGGGGTTTCGAGCCGATTTTCGGGCCACCGGCCAAACCGGAATCCTGGTGGCGGGCTCTGGCGTGCCCATCGACGCGGTGATCGCAGACTTCATCGCCGGCGCCGCCGAGTGGTTGTCTCCAGCGCGTCACGACGGCGGCTGGGACATCATCGAAGGCCAGGGCTCGTTGTTTCATCCGTCATTCGCGGGCGTCTCGCTCGGCCTGCTGCATGGGGCGCAACCGAATGCGCTCGTGATGTGTCATGAGCCCGGGCGCACGCACATGCGCGGTCTGCCCGACCGCCCGTTGCCGCCGCTCAAAGAATGTTTGCAAGCGAATCTCGCGGCTGCCCGCTTGACGCAACCGGACGTGGTCGTGGTCGGCGTGGCAATGAACACTTCCAGGCTGGATCGCTCCGAAGCGCGACGACTGTGCGAGCAGGTGGAGAACGAGCTGCACCTGCCGTGCGAAGACCCGATCGCCATGGGCACAACCAACATCGTGGGGCGACTGCTGGAATGCTTTCCCGATTCACAGCGCGCATCGAGCGCTGGCCGCTAGCCCGGCCGTTTCGCATCTCCCGGGGCGTGAAGACGGAGGCGGTGGTCGCCGTCGTCGAAGCTCACCTCGGGAATTCGATGGGTCGCGGCGAGGCTGTTCCTTATGCGAGGTACAACGAGACGCCGGAGTCGGTGCTGTCGCAGCTCGCAGTGCTCGAACGCCATCGACCCGGCGAGCTCAGTCGCGAGCAACTCGGAAAGCTGCTGCCGCCCGGCGCAGCCCGCAATGCCGTCGACTGCGCGCTGTGGGATCTGGAAGCGCAAGTCGCAGGTCGCTCAGTGAGCGATCTGATTGGCCACCCACTCCCCGGCAGCTTCATTACGTCGGTGACGATCTCAATCGACACACCAGAGAACATGGCGGATGCTGCTCGTGCCGTGGCCAACGCTCGTCTCATCAAGGTGAAAGTGGACGCTCGACCGCAACTCGCGTTGGAAGCAGTTGCCAACGCGGCACCCGGGGCGAAGCTCATCGTCGATCCCAACGAAAGTTGGAACATTGAATTGCTGGCAGAGCTGCAGCCGTTGCTCGCACGGCTGCCGATTGCGTTTGTCGAGCAGCCGCTGCCTGCATCGGACGATGCGGTGCTCGCGCAGTTCGAGCCGCTCGTTCCGCTGTGTGCGGACGAATCGTTGCACACCACAGCCGACCTGGACCGCGTGGCGCAACGTTATCAGGTGATCAACATCAAGCTCGATAAAACCGGCGGGCTCACAGAAGCGCTGCGGCTTCTCGCGGCCGCGCGGGCCCGCAAATTGGGCGTGATGGTGGGCTGTATGATCTCGACATCGCTGAGTATCGCGCCGGCACTGCAAGTTGCAGCCTCAGCGGACTTCATCGATCTCGACGGCCCGTGGTGGCTCGCGAAAGATCGCGAGCATGGCGTTCATATCGACGCCGGCGTTCTCCGCATGGGCACGCCGTTTCTCTGGGGCAATCAACGAGCGCCGTGATCGAACACCGACGGCAGCTCGATGCCGCAGCTCGCGACCGCATCGAGCAGGCTGCCTGAGCGCAGCAGCTCGATCGTCACTGCCATATCGGCGTGCATGTAACGATCTTCTTCCAGTGTCGGCGTTTGCGCCCTCACCTTCTGGCGAACCGCTTCGAGCGACTGGCTGCTCGTCAGCGGCGCATGAAAATCGATGCCCTGCGCCGCGGCCAGAAGTTCGATGGCAATCACCGCGTCGGCGTTGTTCGTCATCGCCAGCAAGCGTCGCGAACCATGCGCTGCCATGGAAACGTGGTCTTCCTGGTTTGCGGACGTGGGGATCGAATCGACGCTCGCCGGATGCGCCCGTTGTTTGTTTTCCGAAACGAGCGCGGCCGCCGTGACCTGCGGCAGCATGAATCCGGAATTGAGACCAGGACGTGGCGTGAGAAACGCGGGCAGCCCGGACAGCGCCGGATCGACCAGCATCGCGATTCTTCTTTCGGCGAGCGACCCTATCTCACAAACCGCCAGCGCAATCACATCCGCGGCAAAGGCGACCGGCTCGGCGTGGAAGTTGCCACCCGACAGCACCGCGTCGTCCTCCGGAAACACCAGCGGATTGTCGGAGACACTGTTTGCTTCGATCTCCAACGTGCGGGCTGCGTGTCGTAACAAATCGAGCGCAGCTCCCATCACCTGGGGCTGGCATCGCAGACAGTAAGGATCTTGCACGCGCGCATCGTTGACTCGATGCGAAGCGCGAATCGCCGACCCGGCCATCAACTCCGCCAATGCTTCGGCCGATTCGATCTGGCCGCGATGGCCGCGCAGCTGGTGAATGCGAGCATCGAACGGGGTGTCCGAGCCCTTCGCCGCTTCCGTCGACAGCGCACCGGAGATGAGCGCGTGCGCAAATAACTGCTCTGCTTCGAACAGCCCGGCGAGTGCGTACGCAGTCGAGAACTGCGTGCCGTTCAACAGCGCCAGGCCTTCTTTCGGACCGAGCGTGACAGGTTGCAAACCGGCGGCGGCCAACGCCTGAGCTGCCGGATGCGCCACGCCGTCAACCAAAATCTCTCCCACGCCCAGCATTGCCGCCGACATATGAGCAAGCGGCGCGAGATCGCCGGACGCGCCGACGGAGCCTTGTGCCGGCACAACAGGAAGGAGCCCGCGAGCGAGCATGGCTTCGAGCAGTTGTAACGTCGGCAACCGAATGCCGGACGCACCGACGCCGAGGCTCGCGAGCTTCAGCGCCATCATCAATCGAACGACATTGGCCGGCATGGGTTCGCCGACGCCCGCGGCATGCGACAGGACGATGTTTCTTTGCAGTCGTTCCAGATCGGCGGTTTCGATGCGCACCGAGGCAAGCTTGCCGAACCCGGTGTTCACGCCATACACCGGCTCGCCTTTGGCGATCACGCGCTCGATGGCGGCGGCGCTGCGTTCGACACTGGCAAAGCATTGCGGATCCAGCGTTGCCGCCGAACCGCAATACACGTTACGCCATTGCTGCAGAGAGGCCGCACCTGGCCGTAGCACTTCGCCCATCGACTCGTCCTCCGCCGCCCTGTTCGCGAACTGCGAATAAGTATATACATATCCGACCTGCCGGATAAGCCGGACGCTGCGTACACAACCATGCCCGCCGCCAAGAAACGCGCCCCCGCCGTCGAAGTGCCGCTCCACCAGAAAATACGCGGCGACATCGAGGGCCGGATCATGGCCGGCGCACTACGTCCGGGCGATCGCATTCCCTTCGAGCACCAGCTCATGCAGAGCTATCGCTGCTCGCGCATGACGGTCAACAAGGCACTCTCAGGGCTGGCTGCCGCAGGCTTGATAACGCGTCAACGTCGGGCCGGCTCGTTCGTCGCTCAGCCCAAGATTCACATGGCGGCGCTCGCGATCCCGGACATTCGCGAAGAAGTGATCAGCCGCGGTTTCGAGTACGACCTGCGGCTGGTCTCACGTCGGGTCGTCGGCGGGCAACGCGTGTCGCAGGAGCGCATGCGTGTGCCGAACGGCTCCAAGGTCCTGTCGCTGCGCTGTATTCATCTCGCCGATGGTCAGCCGTTTGCGTTGGAAGATCGCTTGATCAATCTCGCGGCCGTCCCTGCTGCTGCGGACGTGGACTTCGAGCAAGTGCCGCCGGGAACATGGTTGTTACAGCATGTTCCCTGGACCGAAGCCGAGCATCGCATTGGTGCGGTCAATGCCGGCGAGCTCGCGGAACTGCTCGGGATCGAGCCGGCCGGTGCCTGCCTGTTCCTGGAGCGCAAAACCTGGCGCGGTTCGGAATCCATTACGCATGTGCGCAGCATTTTTGCAGGCGCAAACTTCGATCTCACGGCCCGATTCCTTGCTCCTTCACCTGCCCGGTGAGTCAGACATCTCCCTAGCGCGTCGATTGTGCGTGACGCACCTCTTGATGCGGTAACGAGCGCGCTCAAGATTCGATCCGGCGCGCCGCTTTCAACATTTGACACACGGAGATCAGGAGCTTGTGCTAGAAGCCATCCGCCCGCTTGCGACCGGCGGCCGCGCGACTATCGCAGCGGCGTTGCTCGCATTTGTTGCACTGGTCGCCCTGATCACATTGATCGCATTGGGCGGCTGCGGTGCACGTGCCGAGCCGCCGTTGTCACAAGAGCCGATTCGCATCGGCACCTACACCTGGCCGGGCAGCTTCTGGATCGACGTAGCGTTCGACAAAGGCTGGTTTGCCGAAGCCGGCCTGAACGTGCAGCGAGTCGACGTGGACCTCAAATATTTCGCGTCCATGAACGAGGTCGCGGCCGGCCGACTGGACGCCATGGGTTTCTCGCAGTACGACCTGGTGCGCCACGCCGCCGCAGGCCATGACCTCACCGGCATCATTGCCATCGATTATTCCCAAGGCGCCGAGGCGCTGATCGCGCAGCCCGGCATTCATAAACTGCAAGACCTGCGGGGCAAGAAGCTCGCACTTCATCGCGGGACGTACCTGGAATATTTGCTATCGGTGTTCGCCGAGCGCGACCACGTGAACGTCGACGAGATCACCTTGGTGGACCGTTCCGGTGAGGATGCGATCGCAGATTTTCGCGCCGGGCGCGTGGATGCCGTTCTGGTGTGGGAACCGTACGGCACCGAGGCCAGAGCAGCAGGCGGCGTACAAGTATTCTCGACCGCCGACTTCCCGGGGCTGATCTATACGGTGTTCACCATGCGCACCGATTTCATCAAAGCGCATCCGCGCGAGATCACAGCGCTGGTGGGAGTCTGGCGTCGGGCCGACCGCTTCGTGCATGAACATCCGCAGGAAACCTGCGAGATCGTGTCCCGACTGTTCGATGAGCCGGTCGCCTACTCGCAGGATTTGCTGACAAAGAACCGCGTTCTGGATGTCGCCGACAACGGCCGCGCGTTTTCGTACGCCGCCGGGTTCGAGTCGCTGCACGCGTCATGGCGTCGCATGAACGATTTCATGCTCGATCGCGGCCTTGCGCTTCGACGCGTCGACAGCCCCGCCCATCTCGATTCGCGCTTCATCCGCGCGCTGCAGTGAACGAGCAGCGCCATGACACTCACCAGGAGATTTCTCGCAGGACTTCTTGGCATGACCGCAGTCTCGCTGGCTGTGGCCATCGGTGCGCTGTATCCAATGGTGAAGCTGCACACTGAGCAGCTGGCTGCGGCTCGCTTCGAGAACAGCCTCATTCCCACCGCCCGTGCCATCGACAATCTGTTGCTCGACGCGCTGCGCGGCATGTATCTGCACGTCGACGATCGCGCCTTGCAGGAGGACGCGCCGGCGGACATGGCAGCACGTCTGCGCAACTTCACCTATGTTTATCCTTACCTGCGCCGGATCTATTTTGTCGACCGGCAGGGCGTGATTCTGTCCTCGTCGAATCACGGCGACATCGGCCGCTCCGCCTTCGATAGCTCGCCCGGCCTGAAGGCCAACTTCGCCAGCGTGCTGCGACGGCCGGCAGGCTCTGTCGAGCTTGCCGACCTGTCTCACGACCGGGGTACGGACGACGATACATTTCAGCTGCTCGCGACCATTCAGGACTCGAAGCAGCACGTCGGTGGCGTACTGATCGCGGAACTGCTCGACGCGCCGTTCGAAGAAATGTTGAGCGAGATCAGCCAGCGCACGGTGGGCGATCAGCGCGCTTACCTGGTTGAAGTGAGCGGCGAGCGAGTGTTGAGCTCGGCTCGCGACGACGGCGAAGCGCTGCATACGGTGTTGAACGCCGCTCCAGATTTGATGGCGAGGATCAACCGCGAAGACGCCGGTTGGGCGCTGGTCAAGAACACCAGCGAACCGGTGCTCGTTGCGTTCACGCGCCTGCCGACTTACGGCGCCAATCGCGCCGGCGGCTGGCGTGTCATCACGATCGCGCCGTATGCTGACGTAATTGCACCTGTCAGAGAGATGTTTCTAAACGCCGCGTGGGTGGTATTGATCGCGCTAATCATCTGCTCGATCGCCGCGGTTTGGATCGCACGACGCATGGCTCGACCGATCGTCGATCTGACCAACGTCGTACGTCGAGTTTCCTCCGGCGATTTCTCGGCCCGCGCGCATCTCATTGGCAGCGATGAGTCGACCGAGCTGGCGCGCGCCTTCAACATCATGGCCGACACTGTCCAGAGCAAAACCGTGGCGCTCGAAGCGGAAATGGCCGAACGCGCCAAACAAGCCGAAGATCTGCGCCGGACCAGTGTGCTCGAAGCGGAAGTCGCCGAACGTTCGCGCCAGGCGGTGGAACTGCAGCACGCTCGCATGGCGGCTGAAGCGGCGAGCCGCACCAAGAGCGAGTTCCTGGCCAACATGAGCCATGAAATTCGCACACCCATGAACGGCGTGCTCGGCTTCACCAACCTGCTGCTGGACACCCGGCTCGACAAAGAACAGCGCGAGCACGTCGAGATCATCCGGCACTCGGCCGAATCGCTGTTGAACGTCATCAACGACATCCTCGACTTCTCCAAGGTCGAAGCCGGCAAGCTGCAGGTCGAAAGCATCGGTTTCGATTTCGTGCGGGCGGTCGAAGAAGTGATGGAACTGCTCGCTCAGCAAGCCCAGGCCAAAGGACTCGAGATCGGCCTGCGCGTTGCACCGGATGTACCGGCGAGCCTCGTCGGCGATCCAGGGCGGGTTCGCCAGGTGCTGCTGAACCTGGCCGGCAACGCCATCAAGTTCACCCGCTCCGGCCACGTGTTGATCGAAGTGGAACGCGTGACTCTCGAACAGCGCTCGTTCGTGCGTTGTATGGTGACGGATACGGGCGTCGGCATCCCGCAGCAGAAACAGGCGCTGCTGTTTCAGCAGTTCTCCCAGGCGGACTCGTCGACGACCCGGGAATTCGGCGGCACCGGCCTCGGGCTCGCGATCGGCAGGCGCCTGGTCGAGTTGATGGGCGGCCAGATCGGCTTCACCAGCGCGCCTGGCCGCGGTTCGCAATTCTGGTTCACTTTGCCCTCGCCGATCGATGCCGCACCTCGCAGCTTCGCAGTCGATGAGCCTCATCTGGCGGACGTGAGAGTGCTGGTCGTCGACGACTATGAGTTGAACCGACGTTTGCTGAGCGAGCCACTGTGTTCATGGGGCGTGGAGCACGCTTGTGCAGCTTCGGGCCCGCTCGCGCTGACGATGTTGCAAGCTGCCCGAACCGCCGGCCGTCCATTCAATGTCGTGATCCTCGATTGTCTGATGCCGCTGATGGACGGCCTGGAGCTGGCCAAGCAGATCAAACAGGATGCCGAGCTGCGCTCCACTTCGCTCATCGCCATGATGGGCGGGAATCAGCGCGCGGCGGCCGGCGCATTCATCGATGCGGGCTGCAATGTGTTTCTCAGCAAGCCGGTAGTTCGAGCGGCGCAGTTGCTGGATGCGTTGCGAACTGTCTGGCAGGTCGAGCGCGGCCATCCTGCAATGGCACGCGCAGAGCCGATCGAACGGCCTGCGCCGCTGCCCGCCGGGATCGAAGATTGTGTGGCCCCGCGTGTGCTGGTCGCCGAGGACAACGCGGTGAATCGACTGCTCGTCAAGCGAATGTTTGAAAAGCTCGGCTGCCGCATCGACCTGGCCGGCAACGGCCGCGAGGCGGTCGACATGGCGAGCCAGCTTCGTTACGACATCATATTCATGGATTGTTTCATGCCCGAGCTCGACGGCTACGGCGCCTCTCGCGAGCTGCGAGAATTGGAACAAACTGAAGGTCGCGTGCCCATCATTGCGCTCACCGCGAACGCCATGGCGGACGATCGCGCCAAGTGCATCGCGGCCGGCATGGACGATTACCTGAGCAAGCCGGTGAGCATCGAGGACTTGCGCAAGACTCTGCAGCGCTGGGTACGCAATCAGCCGCTGCCGGTGTGATCTACGATCGCCTCGTGCACGAACCGCAGCTTGTCGATCGCCGCGTCGGACAGCACGAAAGGGTATGCGTCCTGCTGCCCGAGGCTGCGATTGAGATTGTTCAGCACGTAAGTCACGGCGAACCACGTTTCCATGACGGGTTCGAAACGCCGCTGTCGTAACAACTTCGGATCGGGTTCGAGCAATGGATCGTTGGGATGACGCGGCCGGAGCGTCAGCCCGCAGCTCACGGCTGTTTCCGTCACGTCGATCATGTGCAGATAGTGCGCCCAGCACTCGGCCCAATCTTCCCACGGATGGCTGCTCGCGTAGGCGCTGATGAAATGCGTCTGCCAATCGGCCGGTGCGCCCTGCTCGTAATGCCGCTGCAACGCTGCGGAATAATCCTGTCGCTCGTCGCCGAACAGCGCACGAAACGAATCGAGATGTTCGCTTGGTGAGATGAGCCGATTCCAATAGTAATGCCCGCTCTCGTGACGAAAGTGCCCGAGCAGCGTGCGATAGGCTTCTTGAAGATTGGCGCGGCGCTGCTCGCGAATGGCATCGTCCGCTTCTGCGATGTTGATGGTGATCAAGCCGTTGGCATGACCGGTGAGCACCGGCTGGCCGGGCGCTTCGGCACGGAACTCGAATTTGAGCCCGTCCAGCGGCAGGTGCAGCTGCTGCAACGTATAGACCAGGCGCCGCTTGGCCGCTTCGAGCTTGAACCAGGCTTGCCGGTGAGATTCGTCCGCCAGCTCCGGCGTGGGCTGCGTCAGGCGGCAGGAAGAGCACGCTGCGTCGGCATCGCCGGCGACGACCGCCCAATTGCAAACATTGTGTTGGGAGTAGTTGATGCAGGCTCGATAACCCGCATCCAGCGCGCCCATCGCCTGCTCATCGGGCAAGTACGCGAGCTGCTGCCCGCAATTGACGCAGCGGACGCTTTCGAAAAAGACGACCTGCTCGCAGCGGCTGCAATGGAAACTTTTCATGTGCCAGCATAACGGCCGATGCAACGGAAGGTTGCATCGACTTGGCTGGCGGTCAGAGGCGGCGGACGACCGGTTCGAGCGGGGCTTCGACCAGCGGGCCCGGCGTGAGAATGGTGCCGAGATAAACCAATGCGACGATGTGATCTTCCGCCGCCAGGCCGACCAGCGCCTTGACGCCGGCATCGTAAGCAGCCGCACCCGTCTTCCACATCGCGCCGTAGCCCAACCCATGAGCCGCGAGCAGCATGTTTTGAACGGCGGCATGAGCGGCGCCGACCTGCTCGATCTCGGGAATCTTGCCTTTGGTGATCTTCGCGCCCACGACGACGATGGTCGGCGCTCGCATGACCTTCGCTCGCTCCGCATCCAGGTGCTCCTGCGGAGAGTTTGGAATGCGAGCACGCAAACAATTGGCCATCGCGTCGCCGAGCTTTTCCCGAGCGGCGCCTTCGACGATGAGAAATCGCCACGGACGCAGGCGGCCATGATCGGGTGCGCGGGTGCCGGCGCGAAGGATCTGTTGAAGATGCGCTTCGGTCGGGCCCGGGCTGGTGAGCTTCAGCGGCGACGTGCGCGACTGAATGCCTTCGAGCAATTCCATCGTCTCTACCTCTACAGCGAGCGTACTTGCATCGCCAGATGCAGACGATCGCCCTTCATCGTGCACATGGAAATTTCGGCACCGCCCGGCACTTCCCAGGTGCGCGCCAGCGCTTGCGAAGGGATGTACACCGGCAGCTTGAACTGCGTGTCGATCTGCATCTTGCCTTTGGGCAGCTGCGGCGACGCCGACGCCAGGCAGCGCCCCATCGACCACATGCCGTGTGCGACCGCCTGTTTGAAACCAAACATCTCCGCAGTACGCGCAGTCAGGTGAATCGGATTGAAATCGCCGGACACGCGCGCGTAGCGCCAGCCGGTATTGTCGCCAACTTCCAGCGTTTCGGTGTTGGTGCCGGTGGCCGGATGATTGGAACGCTCGATGCTCGGACGCTTGGAGCCTTCCTTCGGCCCCGAGGTGCCGCGAGCAAACATCGTGCTCACCTCTTCCCACACCACCGCGCCGTTTTGTTCGTAGCTGGTGGTGAAGTCGTATTCCTGGCCGAAATCGGTGATGCGCATGGTGTCGAAATACACGCGCAGGCGCAGCGGCGCCCGCTCATCGACCGGCGCCAGCACGCGAATGGTGTTACGCAGGTGAATCAGGCCCAGCACTTTCACCGGAAAATTTTTCACGACGAACAACTGCATGTGCAGCGGCATCGCCAGCACGTGCAGATATGCCGGCGGCAAACCGGTCGCCGAAGCCGGCACCGCGCACACTTCGCGATAACGTTGAATATGCGACGCCGACAGCACCACCTTGCGCACTTCGAGCTCGACCGGCGCGATGACAGTGCCCTCGGGCGCCGTGTATGGCTTGCGGCCGAGCAGCACTCGCGCATAGGCCGGGACCATCGAAGGGCGGCTGCGAAAAGAAATCTTGGTCGGTGATGACATCAATGAGCGGCGTTTTATTGTCGGTGAAGGGCGGTCAAGGTCAATGAGCCAAGGTCAAGGGACGGTCCGGTCGATGATGATAGACAACGGCCCGGTATTTTTGCCGAATTCGTATTCCGCCTCACCATAAAGATCGCCGCTTTGCTGCTGAGGGGCGCCGGAGCGCGACAATCGCGCGACCACTTGCACTTTCGACACGGTCGCGATGCTCCGTGCTGGAATCATCGCATCGTGCTCGGTGAGCTGCACCGTCAGCGGCAGGTCGCCCGAGCTGTGTCTTTGCACAGCCAGCGGCGGGCCGCCGGCCGAAGGATCGCGCGCCAGGATGAACAATGGAAGCGTGCCCGAAAGTTGTTTCTGCAATTGTGGCGCAATCGTCACGGCGACTTGGATCGATCGCGAGCCGCCCGACGCCGCAGCTGGCGGAGCGGTGGGCTGCGACGCCTGCCCGCCTTCGCCGAGCT
>CAMLEO010000207.1 GCA_946478975.1 uncultured Steroidobacter sp. | reverse complement strand
CTATGGCCGACCTTGTAGCCGCACGCCTGGCCGGGCCATGCGCAGTAACGATCCACTTCGCTCGTGACTTCGGCAACACTCGAACCATTGGTGCTGGCGAACCAGTCGATCGCCTGCTGCCGCGTCCAGCGCTTCGCATGCAGGCCGGTGTCGACGACGAGCCGGCAGGCGCGGAACGCGATCGACTGCAGATAGCCGAGACGGCCGATCGGATCGTTGTCATAAACGCCGAGCTCATTCGCCAGTTGTTCCGAATACAGCGCCCAGCCTTCGGTGTAGGCGTTGAAAGCCAGCAGCGAACGGAACAGCGGCAGCTTGAATGTATATTCGCCCTGCCACACGTGGCCCGGAATGGACTCGTGGAACGCGAGCGTCGGCAGGTTGTAAGTGGTCCAGCTGCTCATGGTGTGCAGGTTGATCCAGAACTTGCCCGGCACTTTGCCGTCGATCGTACCCGCGCCGCCGTACGCGCCCGGCGCGCCCAGCTCCACTTCCGGCGCCATGCGCGTGATTTCCAGTCTTCCCGGCACCAGCGTGTTGAAAGCACGCGGCAGGCGCGAGCGCATGTCCTTGATGCGCCCGTCGAGATATTCCATCAGTTTCTTGCGGCCTTCGTCGCTGTCGGCGAACTGATATTTGGGATCTTTGCCGAGCGCGGTCATGCGCTGGCCGACCGTGCCCTGAGTGAGCCCTTGTTTCTTCAGGATGCTGTCCATTTCGGACTGCAGCGCGCGCAGCTCTTCCTGGCCGCGATTGTGAATCTGCTCGGGCGTCATGCGAGTCGTCGTGCCGGCCGTGAGCGTCCACGCGTAGTACGCATCGCCTTGGGGCAGCTTCCACACGCCGGCGTCGCTGGTCGCGCGCTTGCGATGATTCTCCAGCTCGGCGATCTGCCGATCGAGCGCCGGCGCGACTTTGTCGGTCGCGATCTTGGTTGCCTGCGCGCTGTAGTCGCCGATCTTTTTGGCCCGGCCAGTCAGCGATGTCACCAACGGCCACTCGGCGATCTTGCCGCCGCGAGCAAGCTTGATCTGGTTGAGCGTCTTGTCGAGCAGGAAGTCCGGCGCGATCACGCCTTGCGCGCCGGCCGACTTCAGCCGTTCGGTCTCGCCATCCAGCTGCCCGGCATACGCTTCGAGCCGTGCCAGGTAGGCATCCGCATCCGCCTTGCTTTCGAGCGTGTGACGAGTATCGAGCAGCGTGGGAATTTCCAGGAATGCGCCGGTGTTCTGCGCGACCACGTACGGTGCGTTTCGATACGCCCAGTTCTGATCCAGCACCGAGACATCGCCGTAGGGGAACGCGAAGCCTTCGTTCGCAAATTCGTGCGCGGTGCGTATGATGTCGATGTCCACTTTGGCGGCATCGCTGAGCTTGGAAACATCGATGGCTTGCAAACGTTCCAGGCGCTTCGCCACTCGCTCCGCAATCGCGCGCTGGCCGGCCGGCGAACGATCCGTGAGCTTCGACTTCAGCGGCGCGCGTGCACCGGTGTCGATGCCGAGCCCGGTCGCGCTTTCGGGATAGTCAACGAGCAGTTCTTCCGCGAATTGGGCCAGCAGTGCGGCCACATCCTTGTCGGTGGTCTCGGCCTGGGCGCCCGAGGGCAGGTTGGACAGGGCGATCGCGGCTCCGGTACCGACGATGAAGTCGCGGCGAGTGGCGGTCATCAAGGCTCTCCTGAACGTTTGGATGCCGCATCATATCTGCGGCAGGTCGGTTCGGGATACGCGGCTGTGTCAATCGGGCTCGACCAACATAATGTCGGCCCGCGCGTCCGTGCTTCTCGTATACAGCAGCCACTTGCCATCGGGTGCGACGCTCATGCCGAGCCCGCCCAGCGGCGCAGGCGGATGAGGCAGCGTCGTGACATCCTGAATGCTGCCGGTGGCGAGATCGTAAGCTCGGACCATCGTCGCGTCGTTCGCACGAGCCGTGAAGTAAACGCGAGTGGCAGTCGCAATCCATGCGTCTGTATACGAGAGCTGCGGCATTCCGGGCAGCGCCTGCTCTGCGTCGGCGCCGATCTTCCGATGCCACAGCTGCACGCCGCTGGCACCCTTCACATTGAAGATGATGTCGTCGCCGGCGGCCGATGCGTAATAGGACGGCTGTGAGCTGAAACGTTCCGCCTTGCCGCCGCTCGCCGGCACGATGAACAAACGATTGTTGCCGTCGCTGGCCACCAGCCATTGGCAGTTGGCCGACCATGCCGGCAAGGCGAGATTGTCGACCGACGTGGCAATCTCTCGCACCACGCGCTCGTTGATGTCGGCGACATAGAGCGCCGAGCGATGTGCTGCCCGCGAATCGAACGCGAGCCGCTTGCCATCGCTACACCAGCTGGGCGCGCCGGATAGGGGCCCGCCGAACGAGCTGATGCGCACGGGATTGCCGCCGTCGGCATTCGCAATCCAGATTTCCGAACTGCCGGAGCGATCGGATTGAAACGCGATGCGCGTACCGTCAGGTGAGATCCGCGCATTCATTTGTCGCCGCGTTGAAGAGATCAACGGTTGCGCGGCGGCGCTGGGCATGGCATCCAGATCGATGCGCCAGATGTCCAGGCGCTCGCTGCCGCGGGCGTATGCAATCTGTCCGCTGCTCGATACGGTCGGCGTGCTTGCTTCTTCGCCGAAGGGCAGGCGAGTCACATTGCCGTCGAGATCCACTTGCCACAGCGCTCCGCCGTCGCCGGCATCGTTTGCAAACACGATGTGACTATTGTCCGCGGACCAGGCGATGCCTCTGGGAACGCCGAGCACTTGGGTCAGTGCTTTGGCGTCGGAGCCATCGCGAGCGCTGGTGTAGATGGCGTAAACACCGACGCTCGAAGTGCAAACAAATGCCAGGCGTCGCTCGTCACGTGCCAGCGCCGGGCTGCCCACATCCCAGCAGGGCGCGGCGATTGGCAGCTCGGTGGATTGCAACGTCGCAACGGACAGCTGATGCAGGCTCATCGTGCCGGCGTCGTTGAAAGCGGAGTAGATGAGATTGTTTCCGTCGCTCGACCACGCCAGCTGAGTGAGCGGCGACGCCGAGAAGGTTGCGGCGACCAGCCGGCGCTCTTCGCCACCGAGTGGCGCAGGTAACAAATAGACGCCGCTCTCGCCGGGCGTGCCGCTCATGCGAGCAAAGGCCAGCTCACGGCCGTTCGGAGACCAGGCCGACGCGATCCACTCCGCCGGCCGCTGCGTCAGACGCACGACCTTCTCGGCATCGAACGATTTCACATACAGATCGCGGCCGGCGTCGGTTTCGCTCCATGCGAACGCGAGCTGACGGCCGTCCGGCGAAAACGTCGGCGCGAGTTCCTCGCCCGGCAGGCTGGTGAACGGAATGAGTTGTGCTGAGCGGGCCTGCGGCGCCGGTGCGTTTCCTCGGACGAACAGTGCGACCACGATCGCGCCCATTGCGATGGCTAGTAACAGCAGCAGCAGCAGCGGCCAGCGGGCACGGGGCGATGCCGATTCAGTGGGGGCGGGGCTGACTTCCGCCGGCGGCGACAGAGGAACCGCGGCAGCGACGCCGACGAACCGATAACCCCGCCTCGGCAGCGTCTCTATATATGTAGGCTGGTCCGCCGAATCTCGGAGCGCCTCGCGTAGGCGATTGACCGCCGCGTTGAGCGCCTGGTCGTAATCGACGCCGCGCTCGGTCGGCCACAGCGCCTGTCGCAGCTCATCTCGGGTGACGAGATCGCCGGCGCGTCGGAGCAGTGCTGCCAGCACCAGGAACGATTGATTGGGCAGCCGCACGAGGCGACCCTCCTTGCGCAATTCCTGGGTGCGCAGGTCCGCCTCGAACTCGCCGAAGCGGATGCGCACTGTCTCCATTGCCGGCTGCTGCATGCCCCGAGAATAACAAAACAGCTGTTCTCACGACGGCAGATCGCTCGCGCAGACGCCGTGCATTCAGGCACTTAGCTTGTGAGATGGCTGTGAGCTGCCTGTTAGCCGCTGTCCATTGTGATTGCCGGTCGCACGCAGCAAAACGGCCGCCGGCGCGAGTAACGCGCGGACGGAGACTTTCCATGCTGGCGAGAATCGCAGTGATCGCATTGATCATCGGCACCCCACAGGCAGGCGCCGATGAGCTGACCGGAACGCCGCTTCGTTATGAAGCTGCCTATTTTTCGCAATTCGCACCGCGCACGGCGCTGGATATGTTGCAGCGACTGCCGAGTTTCACGTTGCGCACCCTGGACCCGGAGCGTCGGGGCTTTGCCGGTGCAGTCGGCAATGTGCTCATCGACGGCGAGCAGCCGAGCGCGAAGAGCCAGTCGCTCGAAGACATCCTGCAACGAATCCCAGCCGACCAGGTGGTGCGCATCGAAGTCTGGCGCGGGCCGCAAACAGCCGGCAATGCTTCGGGCGAGTCCGTGCTCGCCAACGTCGTCCGCACGCCGTCGGCGGGAGCGGGCGTCTGGTCCGCCGGGTTCGAATATGCCAATCGGCACCAGCCCGCGCCGAATGGTTATATGTCCTGGGCCGGCCGCGTCGGCCGCACCGAATACAGCGTCGGCGCACGAGGCTACTCGCTCGAACGCAATCTGCCGGGCACCCGACGCATCATGAATGGCGACGGCGAACCTACCGAGCTGCGCAAGGAACGTTCGCCGCGTGAGTTCGACGAGGAGGCGCTCGACGGTGAGCTGACGCGAGATCTGTTGGGCGGCACGGTGCGCGCGACGGGGCAGGTTTATCGTTCCGATTACGAGCAGGCCAACACGTTGCAATACCTCGGCATCGATGGCGCGCCTCTCGGCGACGAGTCGGCTCCGTACCAGGAAAGCAAACGAACGAACGAGCTGGGCGTGTCGTTTCGCATTCCCTGGGGTGCCGAGTTGACGGCAGTTCACACCGACAAAACATTCACGTCGAGTGCCGATAACGCGCGACGCACCGGTGCAAGCACCGAACAATCGTCCTTCGATCAGCGACTCGACAAAGAAGAATCCATTCTGCGCGCCACCGTCGATCGCAATCTCACCTCGTCACAACATCTACAGGTCGGCAGCGAAGTTGCGCTCAACACGTTGGATGCGGATCTGGATCTGCGCATTCTCGCCAACGGCGGATGGATTACGATTCACGTGCCCAATGGCCGCATGCGCGTCGAAGAGCGTCGCGCCGAATCTTTCGTGATGCATGCGTGGCGTGTCGGAGCATGGGCCACCGAAGCTCGCCTGGCGGCCGAATATTCCCAACTCGATTTCAGCGGCGACGCGCGACAGAGCGTCGATCTCGCGTATGTGAAGCCGTCGCTGCAATTGTCTCGCACGCTCGGGCGCGAGCATCAGCTGCGCATGCGAGTTGCGCGCAACGTCGGACAGCTGGATTTCGAGGACTTCGCCTCGGCCGTGTCGCTGTCCGATAACCTGGTCGACGGCGGCAATCCAGATTTGAAGCCGCAAACTGCGTGGCGCCTCGAACTGGCGCTCGATCTCAGATTCAACGCGCAGACGACGCTGGCGACGCGCCTGTATCACGACTGGATCGACGATGCCGTGGATCTCGTGCCGCTCGAAGGCAGCAGCAACATCGCTGCGCCGGGCAATATCGGGCGCGGTTCTCTCAATGGTCTGCAGGTGAGCTTCGCTCTGTCGCTGCGGCGACTGGTTCCGGGCGGCAGCTTGAAAGTGGACAGCACATTTCAACAGGCGACAGTGACGGATCCGCTCACCGGCCGCGAACGTCCAATGTCCGACTTCCAGAAGCGCAATGTCATCAAGGCCGAGCTCCGCGATGACCTTGCCGCCCATCATTTCGCGTGGGGCGTGAAGTATGCGTATGAATCGTCGGTCACCGACTATCGAATGAATGAAACCGACCGGCAGCGCAAGAGTCCGTCGCTGGATGTTTATATCGAGCGCAGTCTGTTCGGCGGCACCAAGCTGACGCTGTCGGCGCTATCGTTGCAGAACAGCCCGGAGCTGCGGACGCGAAAGTTTTATGAGCCCAACCGCGCCGGCACGCTCGATCGTACCGAACAGATACGCGCGTACCCGGGCCACTGGCTGATGCTGACCTTGGACGGAAAGTTTTAGGAGGACACGCAACGATTCCGCCCACTTTCCTTGGCTCGATACAGCGCCTTGTCGGCGCGATCGAAGGCTGCGCCCGGCGAATCGCCGGGCAGCAGCGCGGTGACGCCGCTGGAAGCCGTGATCGAAACCGGCGTGCCGCGAAAATGGAAACCGATCTGGCTGATCGCGAGTCGCAGCTCTTCCATCAGTCTGGCAGCGGATTCCAGCGTCGTGCCAGGAAAGATGCCGACGAACTCTTCTCCGCCATAGCGCGCGATGAAGTCGGTCGATCGCACGCGGCGCGCGAGGCATTCGGCGACGGTGCGGATCACGCGATCGCCGGCGCGATGGCCGTATGTATCGTTGATGCGTTTGAAATGATCCACGTCCCACACCGCGATGCAGGTCGGCTGCTTGAAGCGGTGCCAACGTTTCATTTCTTCGTCGATGCGGCTCTCATACGCGAGCCGGTTGGGAATCTGCGTCAAGGCGTCGAGCGTCGACAGCCGTTGTTCGTCTTTGAGCTGGCTGTGCAGCCGCTTGGCTTCGCCTTCCAGCTCGGCGATGCGCTCGCGCATCTGCTCGTTGCGAGCGCGCATGGCCGCAGCGAGCGTCGCTTCGCGCTCGCGAAACTCCTGCAGGTGCCGTTCGATGGAATCGAGCCGGCTGCGCACCTGCCGGCGGATCTGTTGTAAATCGCCGGCGGACTCGACGCTCTCGCCCATGGCTTTCATTTCGCCGACCAGCTGCACGTTCAGTGTTTCGCTGCTGGCCTGGGACTGCGTCTGGCTTTGATTCTGCTCGGCGACGAACTGGCCGATCTCATCCAGCTTGCCGACCATGTGACTGAGCAGGACTTCGATTTCCTGCTTCGCCGTTTCGATGCGCTGAATGCGCTGCGCGACCAGCTCGTTGAGCGAGGCGAGCACGTCGGACAGCTGATCCAGCGTCATCGTCTCGGTGAGCTTGGCGTCGATGGCATCGGCGCGAGCGACCAGCTCAGGATCGCGCTTCAACTCGCCGAGCAAAGCGGAGATCAGCGAGCGCACGCGGTCGTCGTTGAGAGTGACCGGTGTTTCCACTGGAACCGGCAGCGGCGCATTGGAATCGTCGAGCGATTGAATCGCTTCGCTGAGCGCCGGCGTCATCTGGTCGAGCTCTTCGGTCGACACGTCGCGGCGGATCGCGTTCTGCAGCCGCTTGAGCTGCTCATCCAGGCGCGGGGACTGGCCCAGCGCGGCCGTGCACAGCCGGCCGGCCATTCGTTTCAACGTCGCTTCCAGCGAGCGAAACTGCTTTTGCTCTCGTTCCAGCGATTCCAGGCTGTCGAAATACTTCTTGCGCCAGTCGGTTTCAGTCACGGTCTTCACAAAAGACACTTCGCAGGGCGGACAGCGCGATCATCCTGCGAGCGCGGCGCCGGCGATGCGGCGCACTTCATGTATTTGCTCGGTACTTAACGTGAATTCGCTCACTCAGGCGGCGAGCGGGGCGGGACAGGCTTGACTTAATGGCGCCAGAATTCAGGCGCTGAATCGGGCGCGTCGGCGCCCGATTCGTTGCTGTTGCAGGTTACATCGGCCGGCTGTTGTGAACTTCACCGCGCCAGCCGCCGGTCTCAGCACCTCGTGACTCGATGTACTCCTTGAAGTCCTTCACGGTGCTTTCCACGCGCCGAGTGAAAATGCCTAGGGCATCCCCGGTGTTTTCGATGGCGCCTTCCGGCTCGTAAGCCATGACCAGGCGCACGCGCGTGCGATCGGCACCGAGCGGCTCGAATCTCACCGTACCCGCGTTCGGCGCGCCGGAAATACTTTTCCAGGAGATGCGTTTATCCGGCTCCTGCTCGGTGATCTCCGCATCCCATTCCTTGTCCTTGCCCCAGATCTCCGCGTGCCAATGCACGTGCGAGTCGTCCAGCTGCCGCACTTCCTTCACGCCCGCCATGAATCGCGGGAACTCTTCGAACTGCGTCCACTGGTTGTAAACCGTGCGGATCGGGCAATTCACTTCCACCACTTTTTCAACTTGCTCCATGGCGTTCTCCTCATCGTTCAATACACAGCAGCGAACGCCTGCACGGGAGCGAAGTTCCGCTCATTCATCCTCCGGCGGCAGGCCCAGAAACCTGCGTAACAACGCGCGGCTGCGGTCGATGAAATTCGCCATCGCGTGATCGGGCGAAGGCCGCTTTGCATCCGGCAGCGACGGCCAGCTCTCGAAGTTCGCGCGCACGATCCGTAGCCGCGGCAACAGTGCGCGGATTGCGCGCAAGGCGGCGATCGCGCGGATTGCATCCATCACGGCGGTCTCGCTTTCTATCGCGCTGACTTCGATGTCTTCCAACAGCCAATCAATGAGATACGTGAGGTTCTCAATGCTCTCGTCGATGAGGGTAATGGGATCGCGATAATCCATGGCGGTAGCCCGGTTCCAGCGTGGCCTGTTTTTATATACAGTTCCTGCCGCGCGTTCAATACGCGGTCCCACTCGCGGCTCACCGCCGCACCGATTCGCGCGGCAGGTCGCCGCGCAAGGCGCGCGTGCCCGCAATTCTGGTACTGTTTCCGCACGGGTTCTCAGGACCAAGAAAAATCATGCAGATGTCTGTTAGGAAGTTGCTGAGCGCGGTCATCGCGACGCTGGTGTGTGCGCAGGCGGTCGACGCGAAAGAGATCGCGATCACGCTGGACGATGCTCCGCGCGGAGACACCGCGCACTTTGACGGCGCAACGAGAACAGCAAAGTTGCTCGCGACCTTGAAGAAGGCCGACGTCGCGCAGATCGCGTTCTTCTGCAACTCGGTGCGCATGGACGCGGCCGGTGCCGCGCGTATCAAGGCGTATGCAGATGCAGGCCACTTGATCGCCAATCACTCCCACACGCACGCGGACCTGCACCAGGTGGGTGTCCAGGCTTTCCTGGACGAGATCGACACTGCGGATCGGGTCTTGCGCCCGTTCCCGAACTTTCGTCCGTGGTTTCGTTTCCCTTACTTGAACGAGGGCAAGACCATCGAAGTGCGCGATGCGTTGAGGAGCGAGCTGAAGAAGCGCGGCCTGTCGTCCGCCTATGTCACTGTCGACACGTACGACTGGCACATGGATCAAATGTTTCAAGACGCCGTCGCGGCGAAGAAAACCATTTCGTTCGACAAGCTGCGCGATGCGTACGTGGATGTGCTCTCCCAGAGCATCGAGTTCTACGATCAGGTCGCAGTGAAAGAGCTCGGGCGCTCGCCGCGTCACGTGCTGTTGCTTCATGAAAACGATCTGGCGGCGATGTACCTGGGCGACCTGGTCAAGCGGCTGAGAAAGACCGGCTGGACCATCATCAGCCCCGACCGGGCGTTTCAAGATCCGATCGCCAGCATCGAGCCGGACACGTTGTCGCTTGGCCAGGGCCGCATCATCGCGCTCGCCCTGGCGAAGGGCTACAAAGGCCCGACCTGGCGTTGGGAAGATGAAACATTGCTGCAGCAGGAGTTCGAGCGGCGGGCGATCTGGAAGTAAGATTCGGGCATGAGCGCGACGAGCTTGTACGCAAGGATTCTGGGCGACGCTTTCGAGCGGCTGTCGCCCATTCTCAAAAGCGTTCACGACACGCGCGCCAGCAAGTGTTACGTCGGGCGTTGTGACATTCGCGGCGGCAGCAGCCTGATTGCGGGATTCATCGCCCGCTTTGCCGGGCTGCCAATCGCCAAGACCAACGTGCCCGTCGAAGTAACGATTCTGAGCGAGGGCCGCGGTGAAGGCTGGACGCGGCTGTTCGGTACGCAGCGCATGCGCTCGCGGCTGATGGATCGCAATCGCCGCTTGCAGGAGCGTCTCGGCCCGATCGTGCTCACGTTCGAACTGGCGGCGCAGACGGATCGCATCGTCTGGTCGTTGCATAGCGCACGGCTCGCCGTAATCCCAGTGCCCATCTCCTGGCTGCTGATCTGTGCCGCGACGGAATCGGTCGAGAACGGTCGCTATTGTTTCGATGTGAGCGCACGCGTGCGCGGCATCGGATTGATCGTTCATTACCAAGGCTGGCTGGTGGAACGTGAGTCATAGCATCCTGGTGTTCGACGGCGTGTGCGTGTTGTGCAGCCACTGGGTGGGCTTCGTGCTGCGCCATGATCAAAAGGAGCTGTACAAGTTCGCGGCCATGCAGACCGCGACCGGCCGCAAGCTGCTGGTCGATCACGGCATCGATCCAAACGATCCGAGTTCCTTTTTGCTGTTCGAACAGGGCCGCGGCTACACGGACACGGATGCTATCGTGCGCGTGCTGAGGTCTTTCGGCGGCGCTTGGAAAATTGCCTCCGCGCTGCTGGCAGTCGTGCCGCGTTTCATCCGCGATCCCATGTATCGCTGGATCGCACGCAATCGCTATCGGCTGTTCGGCAGACACGATGTTTGTATCGTGCCGAGCGCGCACAGCGCCGACCGGTTCCTGGTGTGACATGAAATCGATCGTCGTTCTCGGCGGCTACGGCAACTTTGGCCGACGTATCGTCACGGCGCTCGCGCGGGAGCCGGACTGTCGCGTGTTTGTTTGTGGCCGCAATATCGAGCTGGCGACGCAGGTGGCTCGGCAGGAAGGCGGCGGGGCCGAGCCGCTGTCGCTGGATTGTCACGCATCCAACTTCAGCTCTGAGTTGCGCAGGATCGGCGCCTCGCTGGTCGTTCACACGGCCGGCCCGTTTCAGGGTCAAGGTTACGCCGTGCCCAGAGCGTGCATCGACGCTGGCGCGCATTACATCGATCTGGCGGACGGACGAGAGTTCGTGTGCGGCATCAAGACGCTCGATGGCCATGCGCGAGCGAATGATGTGCTGGTTGTGGCCGGTGCGAGCTCGCTGCCGGCGCTGTCGTCCGCAGTCGTCGATTCACTGCTGCCACGATTCTCATCCATCGACAGCATCGATCACGGCATCACGTCGGGTGCAAAGCCGCCGGGCCAGGCGACGATGACGGGCGTGCTCGATTACGCGGGCAAGCCGCTCAAACAATGGTGCGAAGGCGAGTGGCGGTCTGCGTTTGGCTGGCAGGATCTCACGCGGCGTCGCTATCCTCATCCAGTGAATGCGCGCTGGATCGCCACGTGTGACGTTCCCGATCTCGATTTGTTTCCTGGGCGCTATCGCCCGGTGCGCACCGTGCAGTTCCGTGCCGGCGTCGGTCCCGCGGTCAGCATGTTTGGTCTCTGGCTGGCCTCGTGGTTGGTAAGAGCTCGCCTGGTTCGAACGCTCGCGACGTATGTGCCGACGTTGCATCGGGCGGCGCTCGCGTATGAAAGGTTCGGTTCCAAATGCAGCGCCATGCACGTGACCGTGCGAGGTTTGGATCGCAGCGGCCGACCTGCCTCGCATAGCTGGTCGTTAGTCGCCCAGCGCGATCACGGGCCGTTCATTCCTTGTTTTCCCGCCATTGCGCTCGCCCGCAAAATCCTGCGAGACGAAACAGCAGCCCGCGGCGCCATGCCCTGCATGGGCTTGCTGAATGTAGAGGAAATACTGGAACTGGGCCGGGGCCTGAGCCTGACGACGTTCCTCGACGATGAGGTGCATAATGCGGGCTCGGAGGAGCCCCGGCCGTGATGATCGTTCATCGTCCCAGCGCACCGTTGAATGCCGCGGTCGACTGCATCTGGTGGAGCAGTCGAAGCGACGACTCGTGCGTGAGCGAGCACATGCTGCCGTCGGGCAAGTCGGACCTGATTTTCTCGCTGCATGATGCGCCGATCAGCTGGGCGCCGGCGGATCGTCACCAGGATCTGCGCAGCTGGACTCGCGGCATCGTGCACGGGCCGCAGTCGACGTATTACGTGACGGGGCCGAAGCCGAAGGGCCGGGTGATCGGCGTGTCGTTTCGCGCCGGCATGGCCGGTGCGATTCTGGGCATGCCCTTGGATGAATTGCAGGACCGGCACGTTTGTATCGAAGACCTCTGGGGTTCGCGTGCGGTTGAGTTGCGAGAGCGGCTCGCGACGGCGCCGACTGCACAAGCCGCGATCGGCATTCTCGAACGTGATTTGATCGCACGACTGCAACAGCCGTTGCTGCTGCATCCGGCGGTTGCGCACGCGTTGCGGTCCACGCTGCTCAACTCGGCGCTTCGCGTTGGGGATGTTCAGAAGCAGAGCGGCTACAGCCCGAAACATTTCATCGCGCTGTTTCGTTCCAACGTGGGGCTGGCGCCAAAACAGTTCTATCGCATTCGACGCTTCTCCACCGCGCTGGCGCGCATCGCACGCGGCTCGATGCCGTTGGCGGACGTGGCAATCTCGTCCGGCTATGCGGACCAGGCGCACCTGTCGAGAGAGTTTCGCGAACTGGCGGGCGTTTCGCCGACGGCTTACAGTCCGCCGGCCGTCGGCAGCGAGCATCATCACGTGGTCGGCCGCAGGTAAAAAATCTTCAATACCGCACGGTTCGCGCGTGCCACGCTGTCGCCCACATTCAACGTTAGGCCACGTTGTGAGGAATGACCATGAGCAAACAGAATGACCTGACGATTCAAGACGTGTACGCCTACCTGCGCCTGCACGACACAGCGGCGGCAATCGATTTCTATACCCGTGCGTTCGGCGCCAAAGAGCTGTTTCGGCTGGTCGAGCCGAACGGCCGGGTTGGCCATGCCGAGGTCAAGATCGGGCCGGTCACCATCATGCTCTCGGACGAATATCCGGAATACGACATCCGCGGCCCGCGCACGCTCGGCGGGACCAGCGTTGCGATTCATATTCATGTGAGCGATGTCGATCGGTTGTTCGAACAAGCGGTTGCCGCGGGCGCGACGGTCGTGCGGCCATTGCAAAATCAGTTCTACGGCGAACGTTCCGCCACCGTGCGCGATCCGTTCGGCCACGAATGGCTGCTCGGCGGGCAGCTGGAAGAGTT
>CAMLEO010000206.1 GCA_946478975.1 uncultured Steroidobacter sp. | reverse complement strand
CAGCGGATCAAGAGGTCGCGCTTGGACTTCAGGCCGCACCGCAGATGGCGGAACAATTCGGAGGTCTTGATCCGGACGAGAACGCGCAAGCACTCGTCAAGCAAGTGGGAGAGAAGTTAGTGGTTTCCGGCCCGGGTGCGAAGACGATCCCGCGGCCGTCATCGCTCGTCGCAGCACCGGTGATGCCGTTGGAGATGCCGCCCTTCACGTGAATTCCGGCGCTCTCGGCAGCCGGCGGATTCTTGGCACCGAAGCCATACAGCATGCACATATCGAATGGATTGCGACCGAGTGTCCAGTCGAGTTGATTCTGCGCAAACTGCGCGAGCTTCGCGCTGACTCCGCCGGTCGCTCGGCCGCCGAGCATTGCCGCCGTCGCGAGCGATGCCAGTCGGGCGCTTTCACCATGCCACCAATAGCCGGTCTCGTTGGCGTGCGGAATGAAAAATCCTTCCTGAACCTGCGTGTCGAGCTTGCCATTGTGAAACGTGCGGAAGTTTTGTCGCGCATAGTTGAATGGATTCGAGACTTTGTCGGTGAGCGCCAGCTGATAGTCGAGCGCTTTGGAGATGGTCGTGCGTGCCTGCTCGGCGAGTTTGGGATCTCGCTCGATGCGCAGGTAATGCGCCAGGCTCACGATCGGAAAGCCGGCCTCAGCGGCGTGATAATAGGGCCGCGTTCCCGAGTCGCTGCGAAACCATCCTGCGCTGGTGAGTCGCTGAGACAGATTGTTTGCACGAGACCGAGCGGCTTGCAGATAAACATCCTTGCCGGTCGCTTTGTATAGCTCGGTGGCGGCGAGCAGGGCGGTGTAGTCGTCGATGATGTTTTCTTGGTGATCGTCGCAATACCCGGCGTTGTGACTTTGCAGATGCGCGAAGGCTCTCTCTGCATCCTGCAAGTAGCGCTCGGCAGAGAACTCGCCGTGAATGCCGCTGACCTTGCTCAAGCCCGACGCGCGAGCGAGAGCGGCGATTGCGACGCCGCCTCCTTCTCGAAACGCCGCCTGGAAATCCTTGGTGTAAACGCCGTCCTGGCCGACGTAGCCGGTCACCATGCGTTCGCCGGGACCGGACCAGCGATCGAACACCGTCATATAGAAGTAGCCTTCTTCGGACAGCAGGCGATGCAGGAAGTCTGCGCCCCACAGGGCTTCTTCGACGACGCGAGTGTTCAGCCCGGCCTGGCGGTACAGGTCGGGCGCGCTCTCGTAAGATTCGGCCAGCGCCCAGACGACGAGTGCGGTCTGCTGTGGGTTGAAGAAGTTCGCGTACGACAGATGCGAGAGATATTTGCCATTGTCGCCGCCGGCATCTTTCCAGCCGCCGTACACGTCGACATAACGTTGCGTGTCGAAGATGCGGATCTTTCTGTCGGCCGGGTCGGTGTGCCGGTTGGCTTTGTAATAATCGAGGATGGCGGAAATGGTGGTGACAAACGTCGCGTTGTCCGCCACCACGAACTTCGCTGACCTGGCCGTGTCGTCGCCAAGCGCGACCTGCAGCTCATAGGTGCCGTTGGCGGCCAGTGACGAGAAGTCGGCGTTGAAATATTTCTTGTGGGCCCCCCACTCGGTGAACTCAGGCGCAGGAACGAGCTCGCCGGACTGAACGGCCACGCCATCTTTGAGCACCGTGAACCGGCCCGAGGTGCGCGCGCCGCCGTACTCGATGACGGCGGATTTCGGCCCCGTGCGTTCCAGCGCAACTTGATTGACGTGCACGAGCAGGGCAGGGGCTGCCCGCGGGCTGTCCTGCTGGGGGAAGCAGGTCAGTATCAGCACCGCGAGCAGGTTGCCGAACCAGAATCGAATCGACATGAATTTCATGAACACCGCGCCTCAAAATGAGTAGCCCATGCGCAATCCATACGTGCGCGGCGGGTCGTAGTAGCCCTTCACCACACCGCGGTTGAAGCCGAAGAAGTTCTTGGTGTCTTCATCGGTCACGTTGTCGCCGAACGCTTCCACGTAATAGCGATCCGCCGGGGCGTTCAGTCGCAGGCTGAGGTTGAGCTTGGCGTAGCCATCCTGCGCTTGTGACAAATGCGCACCGCCATAGTTGAGCGCGTCGAACCACATCTTGCTTTGCCAATGCACCGAGGCGAATGGCACCAGCGAGAAGCCGGACGTGAGCCCGAAACGATGCTCGTAGTTCAACGTCGCCGAATATTCGGGCGCGAACGGCAGCTGATTGCCGCTGATGTTTGCTGTCTGCGGGCTGCCGCATTCGGGCTGGCCGTAGATGATGCGCTCGGCGCAGGCGTAACCTTCCACGAAGCTGCCCGGATCGCTGATCTGCGTGTCCAGCCACGCGAGATAGCCGAACAGCCGGCCGTCGCTCCAGGGAATCAGATCGAACTCCAGCTCCAGGCCTTTGATCTCGGAGCTGGTGAGATTGTCGGTGGTCCACGCCGTCACCGGTTCGCCAAAGTTCGGGCTCTCCGGGTTCTCGTCTACGCCGACGACTTTGTCGCCGGTGCTCTGCATGTCGGTGTAGTCGCTGTAAAATGCCGTCGCGCTCACGCGCACGCGGCCGTCCAGCATCGTTCCTTTCCAGCCGAGCTCGTAAGTTGTGACTTTCTCCGGATCGTAGCTGAGCAACGACGGGCAGCCGTGGTTGCAGGTGTCGGTCATCTCGTACATGCCGCCCATCTTGTGGCCGGTCGCGACCGAGCCGAACAGCATGTGATCGTCATTGGCGAAGTACTGCGCGCCGATGCGATACGTGCCCTGGCTCCAGCTTTTCTCGACGAAGTTCGGTTCGCTGGCGGGCATCACGCTGCCGAGCGGCGCCATGCTGCCCATATTGTTGGTGAGATCGTTGGACTGGTGCCCGCGTATGCCCGTGACCGTGTGCTCACCGTTGTACCAAGCCTCCGAGCCCGACCAGAACGCATAGGTGATGCCGCCTTCGTCGGTCTTCGTGTCGTCCGAGTAGCGATAGCCGAGCGTCAGGTTGAGCTTGGGCACGATGCGATAGTCCAGCTGTGCGAACGCCGCCTTCGAGGTGGTCGTGCGCTTGTTTTGATCGAACACCCAACTGTCGGGCAGGCCGTCGGGGTTGAAGCCCAGCGGCAGCTCCGGGTCTTCGTAGTAGGATTTGTTTGCCAGCATTTCCATGTCGTAGCGGATGCGCTTGTTCTCGTGCAGATAGAACAAGCCGGCCACGTATTGCAGCGGCGAGTCGCCGGTGGATTTGAACTGCAACTCGTGAGTCATGGTTCGATAGGCGCTGGCCTTGGTCTCCCAGCTTTCATCCCAGATCGGGTAGTAGCCGGTTTCTGCAGCTTCTGGCGTCTGCGGCGCGCCGATGGACGACCACTCGGCTGCGGGCCGCGTGCCGCCGTCCACGTCTTCGAGCTGCGTGCGCTGTTGATCTTGATACGAGGCTCGATATTCCAGGGCCATGCGACCGTTGAGGGTGGCGACCAGCTTGAGCTGATAGTCGTCGATGGTGAGATCTTTCCGGCCCGGCACGTTGATGTTCACGTAGCGCAGCGGGTGATTGCACGCATTCACGGTGCCCGCGGCTTGCTCGCAATCGATGAAATCGATGTCGCCCGCGCCTCGGTCGGCGAAATGCGAGAACGTGAGCGTTGTTTCCAACCAGTCGGCGGTCTGCCACAGCCCGATGACGCGGCCGCCCCATTGGTCGGCATTGTTGTACCAGTTTCCGCGGCTGACATCGTGGTTGCGACGCTGATCAACGTCGGGAATGCCGTCGAGGAAGATGCCATTCGCCGGATAGGCGATATCGGTCGTGTCTTTGGTTTGCGTGAGCATGCCGTCGTGCATGTCCATCATGAACGACGCGCGCACCGCGAATTTGTCCGTGATCGGCAGGTTGACCATGCCTCGCGCCTGGCGCTCGTTGTAGTTGCCGACCGCGGCTTCGACCTTGGCAAATGTATCGTTGAACTTCGGCTTGGCCGGAATGATGTTGATGGTGCCGCCCGAGGAGTTCATGCCGAACAACGTGCCCTGCGGCCCGCGCAGGATCTCGACGCGCTCGATGTCATACATCAAAGCCAATGTGCCTTGCGGGCGAGGGGAGTAGAAGCCGTCGAGATGGATGGCGACTGCGCCTTCGCCGACTTCGGTGAAGTCCGTCGATGTCACACCGCGAATCGTCGCGGCTGTGCCTGAGTCTGCGCCGGTTCCGAGTTGCACGTTCGGCGCGGTGCCGGCGAGATCGCGAGCCGTGCGTACACCTTCGCGATCCAGAAAATCCTGGGTGAATGCAGTGATCGCCAGCGGCGTCTGCATCAGGTTGGTCTCGCGCTTGGAGGCGGTGACGATGATTTCCTCGAGTTTCTCGTCTTCGTCGGCGAGCACCGCAGTGGTGATCAGGGTTGCGACGAGGAAGAGGGCGGCGTGGCGAACTTTGCGCGACCGCGAGATGGGCTGGTTGGTGAGCATGGAGGCTGCCCCCCTTTCAAGGAGTTGGAATGGCCAGATCGTTGTGTGCCGAGACATCCCCCGGGATCGACCGCGGCTCGGCGCTGTTCGCGATCGATTCGGGGCGACCTTAGCCCCGGACTCCGGCCGGTGTCAATGATTACATCCAATGGATGTTTTTATTTAAGGCCGGCAGAATGCCAGTCATGGTCAATCGCGGCACGACTCAGCAATCAAGCGCGCCTTACAACCGGCGCATCGTTCTCGACGTGATCCGCCGGCATGGCTCCCTGTCGCGCAAGGACATCGTCGACCTGGTGGCGTTGAGCCCGCAGACGGTCGCGAACATCACTTCCGATCTGGAATCGGTCGGGCTGGTTGTTACTCGACGCTTGAAGGTGGAGAAATCGCGCGGCCAGCCGCCGATCGTGTTCGAGCTGAACCCCAATGGCGGCAGCTCCATCGGCATCACCATCGAGCCCGGCCATGTGCGCGCCGCCATGGTGAACCTGGTCGGGCAGGTGATCACTCGCAAAGACATCGAAGTGGACACTCACGACAAGCGAGAAACGCTCGCCGTCATGGTCGCTGCAGTTCGTGAGTTGTCCTCAGGATCCGCGTCGGGACGACTGCGCGGTGTCGGCGTCGCGTTGCCGGGACCGTTCGCTGTCAGCAGCATGAGTTTCGTCGGCCCCACTGCGCTGGAAGGCTGGACCGATCTTTCGGCGCTGGATGAATTGCGACGAATCACCGGGCTGCCGGTGTTCTACAGCGTCGACAGCGTGGCGGGCGCGCTCGGCGAATCGCTGTTTGGCACGGCAAAAAACCTCAATAACTTCTTCTACATGCACTTCGGCGTCGGTCTCGGCGGCACACTGGTCGCAAACCGCTCGGCTTACAAAGGGGCGAACGGCAACGCCACCGAAATCGGCCATGTGCCGGTCGTTCCCAATGGCACGCCGTGTTACTGCGGCAACCGGGGATGTTTGGAACGTTATCTGTCGTTGAACTCATTGGCCGAAGCGTTGAATCGCACCGACCTCAAAGAAGGCGGCCGCGAGCTCATCGGCCGCATGCTCGCCGAAGAAGATCCGGGATTGATGGAATGGAGTCGCGAGGCGGCGGCGCATCTGCGCGATGCCGTTTGCATGATCGAAAACCTGCTCGATCCGGAGACCATCGTCATCGGCGGCTCCGCGCCCAAAGTGCTGCTCGAACATCTCGTTGCGCTCGCTGCGCCTCTGCACGGGTCGGTGCGAGCTGGTGCCGCGTCTGATCGCATCGTGCTTTCCGAGCACGATGAGGACAGCTCCATCCTCGGCGCGGCGGTGCTGCCGATCTACGAAATGCTGGCACCCCGGTTCGAGCTGTTGATGCAGCAGCGCCCTGAGCAGTCCCGAGTCGAAGGGCTGCTGGGCCGAAGCGCGGCCGGCGGAGGCGGGCGGCTTTAAAGCTCCAGGGCCGGGTCGATTTATCACACTGATTGTGTTTATTCATTGACACTGGCGCCGGTGGGACCCTACTCTTCGCGCCAGAGGCTCAATGGACACCACCGTTCCCCCGCTCACGATCATTGGCGATGTCGGCGTCGACATCGTGCTCGGTCCCATCGACCACTGGCCCGCCGTGGGCACGGAGGTGCTGATGGATCGCAGCGAGTTGCGGCCGGGCGGCTCAGCGGCGAATGCAGCGCTCGCGGCGAGTTATTTGGGTGCGCCTTGTCGCCTGGTGTCCGCGGTCGGCAATGACAGTTTGGGAACTTGGCTGGCCGAGCAGTTCCGCGATTTAGATACATCGCTGTCGGTGTGCGATTCGGCCACCTCGGTTTCGGTCGGGGTGATTCATTCGTGCGGCGAGCGAACGTTTCTGACGACTCGCGGCCATCTCGAAGCGATTGCATACGAGCACGTGCGGCCGTTCGTGTCGCGGGCAAAACATCGTCATTCCATCGCGCTGCTGTCGGGCGTGTTCCTCACCCCGAAGCTTCGACGCAACTATTCGCGGCTGCTCGATGAGATCGCCGCGCTCGGTTATCAGATCGCGCTGGACACCGGCTGGCCGTCGGGCAATTGGAACGATGAGCTGCGCGAGCAGGTGTTCGGCTGGGTCGCGAAATGCGATCACGTGCTGCTGAATGAAATCGAAATCTCACATCTCGGCGACAGCAGCGACGTTGAAGTCGCGCTCGCCAATGTGAGCCGCAAGTTGAAAGCGGGCGCGAGCCTGGTCGTGAAGAATGGCGCGAAGGGTGCGATTGGAGTTCAGGCGGGCGCGACGATGCGGGTCGATGCGGTGCCTTCAACAGTTTTCGACACCATCGGTGCTGGTGACTCGTTCAACGCGGGCTATTTGCTCGCGCGCCTGGAAGGAAGCGATCTCACCGATTCGCTTGCGGCGGGTTGTCGCGCAGCTGCTGCGGTGATCACGCGCTTTCCTCGCCGATCGATCAAACCGGGCGAGCTCGCCGAGCTGGTCGAGCTGCCACAAAGACGGATCGTGTAGCCGGGCAGGGGCTCACAACATGCAAACTCGCGCCCCCCTAGTCATCGTCTACATTCTGTGCGTCTGGTTCGTCATTTCGTTCGTGACCAACCTGATCGGGCCGTTGATGCCCATCATCATCGAAGATTTCCATTTGAGCCTGGCGCTGGCCGGCGTACTGCCGTTTGCGTTCTTCCTGGCGTACGGCGTCATTTCGATTCCGGCAGGAATGTTGGTGGAAGCGCGCGGTCCGCGAGCCACGCTGCTGACGGCATTCGCACTGAATTTGCTAGGCTGTGTGGCCATCGCGGCTGCTCCCACATATGCAGTGGTGATTTGCAGCTTGTTCGTCATCGGGCTGGGCATGGCGATGCTGCAGGTCGTGATCAATCCCTTGATGCGAACCGCCGGCGGCGATGCGCACTTTGCGTTCTTCTCGGTGATGGGGCAGCTGGTCTTCGGCCTGGCTTCGTTTCTGAGCCCGCTGGTGTTTGCCGGGCTGATGCAAGGAGTCGACGCGCACTCAGGCTGGATCGCGTCCGTGGCGCGGCTCGCGCCGAGCGAGTTGCCCTGGGTCCTGTTCTACGACGCGTTCGTGCTGATTTTCGTGCTGACCATTGCGCTGACGCTGGCGATCCGGATTCCGGTCGTGGAGTTGAAGGAAGACGAGCGGGCCGGGCAGAGGCAGGTGTATCGCAAGCTGCTCGCAGACAAGTACGCGCGCTTGTTCTTCCTGGGTATCGTTGCCTACGTGGGTACGGAGCAGAGCCTTGCGAACTGGATGTCACAATTCCTGAGCACGTATCACGGTCTGTCGCCGACGGTGGAGGGCGCGCACGCGGTCGCTTGGTTTTGGGGTTTGATGTCGGTCGGATGTTTGTTTGGCCTGCTGTTGCTCAAGCTGCTGGACGCGCGGGTCGTGCTGGCGCTGTTCTCCACGCTGGCGATCGCTTGTATTGCCGTGGCTCTGTTTGGTAACGCCAGCGTTTCGCCGCAAGCGTTCTCGGCAGCAGGGTTCTTCCTGTCGGTGATGTTCTCGGTGATCTTTTCTCTGGCGCTCAATTCCGTCGCGAGTCATCACGGCGCGCTGTCCGGAATTCTGTGCACGGGGATTCTCGGCGGTGCGCTGCTGCCGCTGCTGGTGGGAATGCTCGGCGATTGGATCGGGCTCAGGCTGGCAATGAGCGTGGTGTTTATCTGCGTCGGTTACATCTTGAGCATCGGCTTCTGGGCCAGGCCGCTGGTTCGGAACGAGACGCTCAGTTTCAAACGTCGGCAGCCCATTCTTGATTCGCCCGCGGACAGCGTGCTACAAAGCCGCCGCTAGAGATTCCATCAAGCCAGTGCAGCCACGTGGGGCGAGCGGCACCGGCAAATATATCGAGAGTCTATTCATGCGTCGCCCCGCTAACTTTCTGTCTGCGTGCCTGCTTGCGCTCGTGTGCGTTACTTCGCACCTGTACGCGGCCGAAGCGAATCCCACCATTGGCTCGCTCAACCAGCCCGAACGGCTGGAATGGTTTCGCGATCAGGGCTTCGGGCTGTTCATTCATTGGGGGGTGGACAGTCAGCTGGGCTCGGTGATCAGTCATTCGCTGGTCGGCGCGAGCGACGATTACGCCAATCGTTATTTCAGCGAGCTGCCGGGCACGTTCAATCCACGCAAGTTTCATCCCGAAGACTGGGCGGCGCTCGCGAAGCTCGCCGGCATTCGTTACGTGGTGTTCACGGCCAAGCATCACTCGGGATTTACGATGTGGCCGACCGCCACCACCAACTTCAGCATCGCGAACACGCCGTTCAAACGCGATATCACGCGTGAAGTCCTGGACGCTTTCCGGGCGCAGGGCATCGCGCCGGGGCTTTATTTCTCACCCGATGATTTTCTTTGGCTGCATCAGCACGGCAAAGCCATCCAGCGCCGCACCGCTGAGGTGGAGCCGATCAACAATCCGGGGCTGCTTGATCTCGATCAGGCGCAGGTGCGCGAGCTGATGACGGGCTACGGTCCAATCGATGTGGTGTTCTTCGACGGTCCACATCAAGGCCTGCGCGAGCTCGCGTGGCAGTTGCAACCGCGGACGGTTGTTACACGCGGCGCCATCATCACTCCCGAGCAGGTGATTCCGGGCCTGCCGCTCGATGAAGCCTGGGAAGCGTGCATCACCATGGGGACGCAGTGGCAATACAAACCCACCAATGAGAGTTACAAAACCGGCGGTCAGCTCATCGGCCTGCTGATCGAAACGCGCGCCAAAGGCGGCAACCTGCTGCTCAATGTCGGCCCGAAGCCCGACGGCGAGCTGCCGATCGAGCAGGAAGAGCGCCTGCGCGAAATCGCGCTGTGGATGTTCGTGAACGGCGAGGCCATCTACGGCGTGCGGCCGTGGATCATCACCAATGAAGGCGACGTCTGGTTCACCAAGCAAAAGGACGCCAACACGCTCTATGCAATCGTGAAATCGAAAGACCGCTGGCAGTACGGCGGCTGGCGCGACTTCATGCTGAAGTCCATGCGCGCCACCGAGCGGACCGAAGTCAGCGTGCTCGGCCAGAACGATCAAGTGCTGGAATATCAGCCGGAAGTAAAGCCTGCGACCACGTGGCAGCAGCAGTCCGACGGGCTGCACATCCGGGCCATGCACGCGCAGCGGCTTTATAACAATCGGCAGTGGCCGAATCCGGTGGTGTTGAAGATCACCAACGTCGAGCCGACGTTCACGCCGCCGCGGGTCGACACCTTCGATCCGAAGTTCAACGCGGCGGCCAAAAAGGCACATCTCGTCGGTGCGCTGCGCAGCCTCGCCGGGGCGCCGGTGCTGGAGGTGGGATTCGAGTATCGCGACATCACCGGCCTCGATCTCACCGAGCGCAACTCGTCCTGGCAGGCCACACCGCTGGCGAAGAAAACCGAGACCGGGCAGTTTTCATACGATGTCAGCGGGCTCACGCCAGGGCATACGTATGATGTTCGGGCGGTGGTCAAGCATCCATTGCTCACGCTCTACGGCATTGAGCAGCAACTGCGAGTGCCGTGAGTGCGGCTCTCAGCGGAGCACGCCTTTCTTTCTCAGCGCATCGATGGTCGCGGCGTCGTAACCCAAGCGTTCGAGAATGACATCGGTGTGCTCGCCGAGACGCGGACCGAGCCAGCGCGTTTCACCGGGCGTGCCGAGCATCTTGGGCACGATGCCGGGCATGCGTATCTGCTGGCCATCCGGCAGCGTGGTCTGCTCGATCATGCCGCGAGCCTGGTAATGCGGATCGGCAACGATGTCCGCGACTGAGTAGATGCGGCTGGCCGGCACTTCGGCTGCATCCAGCGCTCGTAAAACATCGTCGACGCGCAGGCCCGTGGTCCAATGGGTGATCGCGGCATCGATCTCACGGACTCGCGCCACGCGGCCTTCGTTACTGCGCAGGTCCGGCGCGTTCGCGAGATCCGGGCGACCGATCGCATGCATCAAACGTTGAAAGATCTGGTCGCTGTTGCCCGCGATCACGACGTAATCGCCGCTCGCGGTGGCATATGTGTTCGACGGCGCGATGCCGGGCAATGAACCGCCGGAACGCTCGCGCACTTCCTTCAGCAAGTCATATTCGGGGACCAGGCTCTCCATGACGTTGAACACGCTTTCGCACAAGGAAACATCGACGACCTGGCCTGTGCCTCCGCTGTTTTTCACTCGTAACAAAGCCATCAACGCGCCGATCACACCGTGCAGCGATGCCAGCGAATCGCCGAGGCTGACTCCGACGCGCGCGGGCGGAAGTCCGGGCTCGCCCGTGGTGTAGCGAATGCCGCCCATCGCTTCGCCGATGGCGCCGAAGCCTGGGCGATCGCGATACGGGCCGCTCTGGCCGAAGCCGGAAATGCGCACCATCACGAGCTTGGGATTCGCGGCCGACAGCGTTTCCCAACCGAGCCCGAGCTTTTCCAGCGCGCCGGGACGAAGATTTTCGATCAGCACATCGCATTCGGCCGCGAGCTTGCGAACGATCTCGATGCCTTCGGGCGTTTTCAGGTCGAGCGCGATCGATTGTTTGTTGCGCGACTGCAGGTACCACCACAGCGACGTGCCCTTATAGAGCTTGCGCCACTTGCGCAGCGGATCGCCGCCGGGCGGCTCGACTTTGACGACCTGCGCGCCGAACTCGGCAAAAATACGCGACGCGAACGGCGCCGCGATCAGCGTGCCCAGCTCCAGGACACGAATGCCTTCGAGGGGGCCGCTCATGGATCGACGTTCACCAGTTTCGCCAGCGGATAGTGCAGCTTCTCGATCGGCGACTTGATGACGATGTAGCTGAAGTACTTGGCGACGCCGATGTCGCGTTCCAGGATGTCCTCGATCACCGATTGATAATGGGCCACGCCGCGCGTGATGAACTTCAGCAGGTAGTCGTAGCCGCCGCTGATCAGGTGGCATTCGATCACTTCATCGACGGTGCGGATCGCGGCCTCGAATTTGACGAAATCCTCGCGGTGATGGTCGTTCAGCGTCACTTCGGTGAACACGGTGATGGTCTCACCGAGCTTCGCGAGGTCGATGCGGGCGTTGTAGCTGGTGATGTAGCCGGCTTCTTCCAGGCGCTTGACGCGCAACAGGCAAGGGCTGGGCGACAAGGCAACGGCACTCGCAAGCGCAATGTTGGTGAGCCGCGCGTTGCGCTGCAATTGCGCCAGGATGTTGATGTCGATCCGATCCAGCTTTATCGATCCCATGAGCAACCTGCAGGCACCGCCGAATCCCCCGGAAAGTCGTTATCGTTGCTGATGCGCCTTCACCATGTCCACCAGGCTCAAAAAACGGTAGTCCCAGCCGGATGAATGGGGTGCGGCGGAGCGGGGAGAAGAGGCCGGCGGCGGCGGGCTCGGCGCCTCGTCCGGGATGTCCGGCACGGGCACCCGGTCGATCCAGGCGAACGCGAGCCCACTGCGCGCGGCCGGCGCCTGATCTCGCTGCAAATCGTGGCTCACGTACAGGATCTGCCGCCGCTCGAAGCCCAGCTTCGCGAGCCGTTCATTCATGTGTTCGAACAGGCCGGGGTCGGGCTTGCAGTGGCCGATCTCCGGGCCGGTGAAGATCGCATCGAACTTGGCATCGAGCCGCGCATTGCTGAGCGCGAAGGTCTGCCGGTCGGCGTTGGACAGGATCGCCAGCTTGAAAAAGCGCTTCAGGTACTGCAAAGCGGCCGGCGCGTCGGCGAACACCGGCCAGTTCGAGGTCGATTGCCCAAAACGCGCGTGATCGTCGTCCGAAGCGAGGATGCCCCATTCCTTCGCCAGCCGCCGATGCACTTCCTCCAGCACTCGCGGATAAGGCAGGCGAGGCGAGTCCGCCTGCTGTTGCGCTTCGTAGGCCGAGAACTTCGCCAGCAGTTGTTCGCGGTCGAGACCGATGTCGCCGCGAGCCAGCAACGGTCGCAACGCGCCGTAGATGCCGGAATCGCGATTGATCAGCGTGCCGTAGCAGCTGAAGCTCAGGACTTTGTAATCGGTGAATGGCATCAACCAAAGGCCTGCGAGGCCAGCGCGTAGGTCCGCATGGCTGGATCTGTTGCGGGAGCCTCGCCCCGGCGCATGGCGGTGACGGTGTCGACTTTCCCCAGCCCCATGCTGTCGAGCCAGCGCGCCAGCGTTTCCGCACTCGATGGGATGTCGATGCGCACGAAGCCGCTGCTGGAATTCAAAGCTTTCGCGACCAGCGCGATTGCAAGCGCATCGCTGCTTGCCACCACGGGACCGATCAGCGTGCCACGGCCGGCCTGACGTTTGATGACGAAGCCGGCGGGGCGGCGATCAAGTGTGGCAACGAAGCCCGACCCCACCGTCAGCAGTTGTTGAATGAGATCGTGACGAGGAGCGCCGACAGCCGCCGTATCGAGAGCACGTAACGTTTCAAGATCGGCCGCTGTGACTTCGCGGATCGAGGCGCTCGATGCCGGCGGCTCGATGGTCGATGCGATGGCGCCCTGGCGCTGTTCGATCGTTCCGACTTCGCGGAAGCCGCATTGTTTGTAAAGCTTCAGTCCCGCCTGGGTTGCGACCAGTTGCAACGATCGCGAACCTGCGTCGTCGATGATCGTATCCATCAGGCGTCGGCCGATGCCGCGGCG
>CAMLEO010000205.1 GCA_946478975.1 uncultured Steroidobacter sp. | reverse complement strand
TTCAGGATCACCAGGTCGAACGTCTCGCCTTTAGCAAGCAAGGCATCGGCGGCGTGCAGTTCGCTGAAGTCGTCGTGGACACGGAGACCGGCGTCGTAAAGGTCGAGCGCGTCGTCGCCGTGCACGACTGCGGCCGCCCCATCAATCCAAGGCTGATCGAAAGTCAGATCATCGGCGGCGTGATTCAAGGCGTGAGCTACGCGTTGTATGAAGACCGCCGCCTCGACGGCGAGACCGGCGTGCAGCTCAACGCCAACATCGATCAATACAAAATCGTCGGCGCTCGCGAAACGCCGCGTGTTGAAGTGCACGTCATCGAGCAGATCGGCCGACAATCTTCCACCGATGCACGCGGCGTCGCCGAGCCGGCGAATGTCGCCACCGCAGCGGCGGTCGCGAATGCGTTTTATAACGCCACCGGCCGACGCATCTACACGTTACCAATGACGCCGGCCAACGTGCTGGCGGCGCTGCAGGCGGAGTAGATCCATGCAAAGCTTTGAATGGGTCGATGCTCAATCCGTCGAAGAGGCCACTGCCCTGCTGACAGCGACGACGCGCGATGCGCCTGTGATCGCTAAAGCTGGCGGCATGGACTTGCTCGATCTCATGAAAGAAGGGATCGTGCAGCCGACGCGTGTCGTAAATCTCCGCTCCATTCCGTCACTGGGCGGCATTCGCATCGACGACCGCGGCATGCAACTCGGCGCGCTGGTCACACTGGCGGAGATCGCTCGGCACCCGTCGCTGTTCAAACAATATCGAGCGCTCGCAGAAGCTGCCCAGCACGCGGCGACTCCGCAGGTCAGAAATGCCGCGACCCTCGGCGGCAATCTCCTGCAACGCTCGCGCTGCTGGTATTTTAGAAACGAACATTTCCATCAGCTCGCGACGCCGGATCATAGCGAACATCAGTATCACGCGATCTTCGACAATCGGCGGACCGTCATGGTGCACGCGTCGACACCGGCAACTGCGCTGGTCGCCTATGACGCGACAGTCCATCTCACACTCGTCGGTGGATCGTCCCGCGCCGTGCCGCTGGCGGAATTCTTGTTGCCGCCGTCGATGACGCGCGACCGGGACACAGCGATTGCTGATGGCGAAGTGCTGACGCACGTTGCCGTTCCAGCGCTGCCGAAGAACACTCGCTGTGCGTATCACAAACAAACGGAACGCGACAGCTACGACTGGCCCATCTGCGATGTCGCCGTCGTCCTGCAAATGAATGGCGACACCATCGCCTCCGCCAGGATCGTCATGGGCTGGGTCGCCCCCACTCCTCGCCGTGCGCTGGCAAGCGAACAAATGTTGGTGGGCCAGCCATTGAACGAGAACGTGGCCGCCGCCGCTGCCCGGGTGGCTGTGCGAGATGCAACGCCGCTGGCCAAGAACGCCTACAAAGTAAAAGTGTTGGAAACCGTTCTGAGACGCACACTGCTCGCAGCAGCCTGAGCAGGGGCTTGCTCGATACCAGGGAAGGATTGAGACATGAAGTTACGCGCGCGACTCTTGTTTGCACTGGCGTTGCCGTTGTCGCCAGCGATCGCGGCCGAAACACACCTGGACACGAGCAAGGCCTGGTTCAAACCGGCGCTGGTCGAGAATCGCAGCTCCCATTGCGCGGCAGTGCTCGAAGCCGCCAAACAGTTGTTTTATTCGCCGCAGCCGCGGCTCGACGCGATTCCGATCGCCGTCGCCGGCATGGACCCGATCGACTCACCCCAGGAGCCCGGGTCCGTGACCACTCACGGCAAAAAAATCTATCTCTGGATGCGCATCAACCCCGGCTGCGGCAGCGCCTGCGAAACCCAGCAGATGTACGCCTCCGGGCAGCCGATTCAGGAGCCGACGAATTGGGATGATCTTGCCGACCTCGAGCCGACCCCTGCCACGCCTCAGCTCACGCTGCTGAAGTCGCCGGACGATCTCTATCATGTCGCCGTGGTCGTCGATGGGCAGCTGCAGTTGTACACGCTCACCGAGAATGCCGCGTGGGACAACGTCTGCAAGGTCAACCTTCAGCCGCCCGATCTATATTCGCAACCGGAGCGCGAGCTGCAATCGACCCGACAAACGATCGCCGGCCTGCAGTCGACCATCGCACCGCTGCGGCAGAGCGCGGGCCAGTGCGGCACGCTCAGAGCTCATGATCTTGGCGATGCATTCATGAGAGATGCGTTCGAACGAACCCTGTATCGACCTTGGACGCTCGCTGCATCGAACTCGCGAGATACCGATGCGCTGACGGAATGGTCCATGCTTGGGCTCGACGAATACGCTGCGATGGAAAAGTTTCGCGCGCAGCGGTCGATGACCGTCGAGCGGCTGACGCGCTTCTACGAACTGCGTTTCGCCTGGCCGCATGCCGACGCGGCGCTCGCCGCTGAAAACTCTGTGACGGGCGCGATCGATCGCGGCTTTGCATTCTCCAGCGGCCCGCTGTTCGCGAACGAGTCATTGCCGATCCGGCGGGCCATTCTCGAAAACCGCACCGTGGCCGAGTTGGAAACGCTGCACTGGCAGCCGAAGAAGGCCCAGTGGGACTCCTGGCTCGATATGGACAGTCCGCTCAACGTCGCGGTGAACCATCCGGCGGCGCTGCGCTGGTTGCTGTCGAAGCAGCTCGATCCCAACCAGGGCAATGCATTCGGTAAAACGCCGCTCATGTACGCAGCTCAGCACAATGCGCTCGAAGCGGTGCGTATCCTGCTGGAGCACGGCGCGAATCCCAACGCTGCGACCATCTTTCCGGAAGATACGTGCACGTACACGCTGACACGCGCGAATGTCACAGCGCTGCACTATGCAGTCCGTTACGGCTCGGTGGAGATCGTGCAAGCGCTGGTCGATGCCGGAGCGCTGACGTCCGTTAAAACAACTGAAGGACCGGAGCGACCCGGGCAGACGCCGCGGGAATGGCTGGATCTGTATGCGTCACCAAACATCGTCGACGCCGACCGCCCGCGCCTGGCGCAGCTGCTCAGCCTTCCAGATAGCAAACATCTGGCCGAGTATTCGACACAGCAAACATTGCAGGCCGAGAAGCACTACGCCGCCGGCGATCTGGATGCGGCCCGTCGCTCGCTCGAAAATGCGTTGCAGACCGACCGATCCAACGAGCGTGCGCTGAGCGACCTGTCGCTCGTGGCGCTGCGAATCCAGCAGTATGGCGAATCGCTCGAAGCGGCCACGCGCCTGGTCGCCGGCAGTCACGATGCGCGCATGATTGCCAACGCCTGGTTCAATGTCGGGCTGGCCTGCGAGCGCAGCGGACGCAGTTATTTGAGCTACAACGGCGAGACCTATTGCATGTCCAGCGGCATCTTTCCGTTTCTGCAATCCTGGCTGGCCGCGAATTCGCCCGCGCGTGCGGAGAAATTGGAACAACTGTTCGCCGCACCGGGCAACCAGGGCTGCGTCGTCCGTCAGCCGGACTCGACCGAGCATCGTTATATTTTTGTTCGCGCCGCGGACATGGATGACAATCGGTATTCGCAGATCCAGCGAATCTATGTACTGCATCCTGCCGGCAGCACCGTGTCGGCAACTCAGATCGGTTGGAAAGTCACTCCCTACGTCGGCACGGAGCGCGTGCCCCGGCCGGTTACACCTCGCCTGGTCGCCAGTCACCGCCTGGGAAAATCGACGCTCACGGTGCTGGAATCCGAGGACGGGGTGCAACCGCCGGTCATGATCGGCGCCGAGCGTTGTTTCTAACGGTCAGCCGCGATATCCCAGAATCCGCGCCGGCAGGAAGAATATCGCCTTGATGAAGGCAAGCATCGCCTCGACCAGCGCGCCGAAAATACGGAACGGGATCGACAGCAGCCACAGCAGCGGCAGGAACACGATCGCCATCACCGCCAGCGGCCACGCCACCACGAACAGCACACACCAAGCGAACAGGGCCAGCACGAACGACATTGCGATCTCCTTCCAGCAGGCTACCGAGCCTTCGTAGCTTGAGATGCGCCAGCCGCCCGCAAGGTTGCAGTGTCAGCTGCCCCTCGTTATGGGCATGTCCACAGGCTCGTTCGTCCCGGCATAGCGGGCCAGCTCCAGCTTCGCAATCGCATTCCGATGCACTTCATCCGGCCCGTCCGCCAGGCGCAACGTGCGCTGGCTGGCCCACAGGCGCGCCAGCGGGAAATCTCCTGAAACACCGGCGGCGCCGTGCGCCTGGATGGCCCAGTCGAGCACCTGCAAGGTCATGGTCGGCACCACGACTTTGATCAACGCGATCTCCTGCTTCGCGACCTTGTTGCCGACCGTGTCCATCATGTACGCCGCCTGCAGCACCAGCAGCCGCGCTTGATCGATCATGCAACGAGCATCGGCAATGCGCTCGTGCCACACGGACTGCGCAGCCACCGGCTTGCCGAACGCAACTCGCGAGCTGAGCCGCTTGCACATCAATTCCAACGCGCGCTCCGCGACGCCGATGGATCGCATGCAGTGATGAATGCGCCCCGGCCCCAGCCGGCCCTGCGCGATTTCGAAGCCGCGCCCTTCGCCGAGCAGAATGTTTGCTGCCGGCACTCGCACGTTCACGAGATCGACTTCGGCATGGCCATGGGGCGCGTCGTCGTAACCGAACACCGGCAGGTGACGCAGCACCTTTACGCCCTTGGCATCGGCCGGCACCAGGATCATCGATTGTTGTTGATGACGATGCGCTTCCGGATTGGTCTTGCCCATCACGATGTACAGCTTGCAGCGCGGATCGTTGGCGCCGCTCGACCACCACTTGCGGCCGTTGATTACATACTCGTCGCCGTCGCGACGGATGCTGCATTCGATGTTGGTGGCATCCGACGACGCCACCGCCGGCTCGGTCATCAGGAACGCCGAACGGATCTCGCCGGCGAGCAGCGGTTCCAGCCATTGGTCTTTGTGAGCTTCGCTGCCGTAGCGCTCGATTGTTTCCATGTTGCCGGTGTCCGGCGCGGAACAGTTGAACACCTCGGGCGCCCAGGGCACACGGCCCATGATTTCGCACAGCGGCGCGTATTCGAGGTTCGACAATCCTTCCGGCGCGCGCGGCGAATGCGGCAGAAACAGATTCCACAGTCCGGCGGCCCGCGCCTCGACCTTCAGGTCTTCGATGACCTTCGTGGCCAGGAACGCGTCGCCCCGGCGCCGGTTTTCCGCCACCTCGGCTTCGTAGATTTTCTCGCTCGGATAGATGTGCTGGTCGAAGAATTGCAGCAGGCGGGCCTGCAGTTCACGCACGCGCGGGCTGTAATCGAAATCCATGGGTCCCCCGGCAAAGTTCGATCTCGAGGCGTAAATTGACGGCACCAGCGCCGCGATGCCAATGCATTGTGCGCATGGCAGTCTATGAGCGGCATGAATAGTGCCACCTGGAGCATGGCGTATGCAGCTATCCCGGATCGACCTCAACCTGTTCACGGTCTTCGACGCCATCTATCGCGAAGGCGGCATCACTCCGGCCAGCCGGCGCCTGCACCTGTCCCAGCCGGCTGTCAGTCATGCGCTCGGCCGGCTGCGGGAGCTGCTGAACGATCCGTTGTTCGAGCGCCGCGGCCACGAAATGATTCCGACGCCGCTGGCGCGCTCGCTCGCGGACAGCATCAGCAACTCGCTCGGCACGCTGGAACAGATGCTTCAACGCGTCGGCCACTTCGAGCCCGGCTCGGCACAGCGCTGTTTCACCATCGCAGCTCGCGAGTCGCACGAGCTGACGTTTCTTCCGACACTGATGTCGCGCATCGCGCATGAAGCGGCGCATGTGAACATCGCCTCCGTGCGCATCGATCGTCGCGATTTGGAAGAGGACTTGCAGAGCGGCGAAATCGATCTCGCATTGGACGTGGCCTTGTCGCTGTCGAACGACGTGCGACGCGAACGCGTCGGTGCCGAGCCGCTGGTCGTGCTGGCGCGCGCCGATCATCCAGCGATCCAGGGCAAGTTGGACGGCGATACATATATGTCGGCGTCACATATTTTGGTGACGGGCCGACGCCGCGGCGGCGGTTACGAAGACAGCGTGCTGAGCAAGATGGGACTCACTCGTCACATCAAGATGCGCTGTCAGCATCACGGCGCGGCGAGTCAGGTGGTGAGCCGCTCGGAACTGCTGCTCACAACGACGCGCAGCCAGGCGCGCATCGTCAACCGACAGATGAACAATCAGGTGCTGCCGTTTCCGTTCGCAGCGCCGCCGATGGAATCGTTCTTGTATTGGCACGCCAACGTCGATGAGGATCCGGCGTCTCGCTGGCTGCGCAGCCAGGTGTTGACAAGCATCCAAGAGAATGTCGCCAACACCTGACGCTGTCGCGAAATCAGGTCAGTTCTTTGTATGACTCTACGACGCGCGACACGATACCGTAGTCGATGGCTTCGTTCGCGCTCATCCAGAAGTCACGTTCCATATCCGCCAGCACTTTCTCGAACGGGCGGCCGGTTTGTTTCGCGGTGATGCGCGCAATGCGCTCGCGCGTACGCAGGATTTCCTTGGCCTGAATCGCGATGTCCGCCGCCGGGCCGCCCGCGCCGCCGGCGGGCTGGTGAATCATGAAACGAGTATTAGGCAAGCACACGCGGTGCTGTTTCTCGGCCGCGAGGAAAATGTGCGTGCCCGCGCTCGCCACCCAGCCGGTACCGATGGTCGTCACCGGTGCATTGATGAAACGAATCATGTCGTGAATGGCGTCGCCGGATTCGACGTGGCCGCCCGGCGAGGAGATCAACACGCGGATCGGTGCATCCGATTGCTGCGACAACGCGATCAACCTCTCGCACACGGTACGCGCGACGTTGTGATTGATCTCGCCGAACACCAGCACGAAACGCGACTTGAACGCCAGCTGCTCCGCCAGCGTCTCGGGACGTTCGATCTTTTCGGGCTGTTTGTCTTCGCGCTCGGCGGTAACGATAGGGGCCGACATGATTCACTCCTTTCAGGCAAGGAGACGGATTCTACGCGATTACCATACCCCGATGTTGGGGGCGGACTGCCACGGCTCCCGCGGCGCCTGCGAGCCGCCTTTTTGCAGCAGTTCCACCGAGATGTTGTCCGGCGAACGCACGAACGCCATGCGGCCGTCGCGCGGCGGGCGGTTGATGGTGACGCCATGATCGGCGAGGCGCTGGCAGGTGGCGTAGATGTCCTCGACCTCGTAGGCGAGGTGGCCGAAGGCACGGCCGATGCCGTACTCCTCGGGATCCCAGTTGTAGGTGAGCTCGACCTGGGCCTGCTCGTCGCCGGGCGCAGCCAGGAATACCAGCGTGAACCGGCCCTTCTCGTTCTCGACCCGGCGCACCTCCCGCAACCCCAAGGCGTCGCAGTAAAAGCGCAGCGACGTCGGCAGATCCGTGACGCGCACCATGGTGTGCAAGTACCTCATCAGCATTACCCTCAATGGAGAAGTCGTCCGAATGATATGCGCACTGTCCGTCAACGGCGGAACTCGGGCAGTGCGCTTGCGTTCCGATTGCATGATTATCCAGCCCACGACGAGCACGGGCTTACGGCAAAACCAGGACATATGGGTGCGGACGCGCCAGTCATCTCAACCTTGCCGCATCGCTGGGCCAGAAAATCGAGGAGCGGCATCGCCTCGCTATTGCTGGCCGGAACGATCGCCCTGCTGCTGAACGGGCCGGCACGAGCCCAGGCCCCCGAGCAGCCTCCCGAGCCGCCGACTGCGGAACCACCACCGGCTCAATCTGAACCCGTTCAGCCCGATGCCACCCCGGGCGATGAGCCGGCAGATCCCATTCCCACGGTCGCCCCCAATGCCATCGATTCCCGCGATGTGAATCAAGGTCCGCTGCGCGATCCGGTGTTGCAAGAGAATGAAGGCGATCCGCGCACGCTGGAGCGGGAGCCGGAAAAAGGCCCGGAAGAGTCGGAGGTCGCCGGCGGGCCGCCGCCGCCCAAGGCCAGCCCGATGGAAATCTGCGCGGAGCCTAAGGAGCAGGATTTAACAGTGCTGCAGAAGGTTCGCCGCAGCCTGACCGTCACCGCGTGTGCGTCCTCAGCCTGGCTGGATGGATTGTTCGGCGATCAAATTCATTACGACGACTATCACGCCACCTACGGCACCGTGACTGCCGGCGGGTTGTGGAGCGACTACGACGGCTTCGATCCGCGAGTGCGCTTCCGTGCGCGCCTGCAGCTGCCGCAATGGAACGAGCGCATTTCCGCGTTCGCCGGTCGCGTCGGCGAAGACGATTACATCAGCGACACCGAAGGCGATTTCGACGCCTTGCCGACGCGCCAGTTCGGCACGCTCGAAGATGAAAGCGTGCTGCTCGGCCTCGGTTATTCCAGCCCCCAGCGCACCGGCAACGATTTCGATGCCGGCGTCGGCGTGCGCGTCGACGTGCCGCTCGATCCATACGCCCGCGCGCGCTACGAAATCGTGCGCTCGTTCGCGGACCGCTATGTTTTCAGCACGCGCGAAACCGTGTTCTGGCAGAACACCGAGGGCTTCGGCACCACCACGCGCGTGAATCTCGATCGCGTGATCTCGGATCGTTTCCTCCTGCGCTGGAGCAACCTGGGCAAATACACGGAAGAAACAATCGGCGTCGAATGGTATACGCAGCTCACATTGTTCCAGAGCGTCGGCCAGCGCACCGGCCTCGCCTGGCAGGTGCAGATGGAAGGCGCCACCGACAACGAGGTGCAGATCACACGCAATGCGGCGCGCATGATCCTGCGTCGGCAGCTGACGCCCGAGTGGCTGATCCTGGAGCTGCGCGGCGGCGTTTCCTGGCCACGGCGCAAACTCAGCGAAGAGCGCGAAGCCAGCCCCGAGGTCGGCATCGCGTTCGAAATGCAGTTCGGCCAGAAACGCGATCGCGTCCGCCCCCGCTGACACGGAGCGCGCCACTCAGGCGCTTCCCTAAGAGCAATCCGAAGCTCCTCACGGACTAACCTGCAGGAGTCGATCAGGCCTCCACTGAATCTGTGCGACCGTGGTTCAGGCCGACCCGGCCGCGCCGATGCGACCTGGAGAATCGTCCCGATTCGACCGGGTTGTCGGTGTAGGAGTGGGTGGGTATGTCTAACTTCAGTGTCAAAGTGCGTCTGTTCATGACGCTGAGCCTGCTGGCGCTCGCCATGCTGGGCGTCGGCATGCTGGGCTTGAGCCGTCTGAAGCTCGCCAGCGGTCACATGAACGAGATTTATAACAACAACTTCAAGTCCGCGATGTGGGTCAACAAGATCGCCACCTTGCGGCGGGACACGATCCGCGTGATGGACCTCGCGCTCATGACCGGCGAGCCGCAGTTCGTGCAGCTCTACAAAGAAACCCAGCAGCGCGACTCGAAGGAGATCGACGAGCTCTGGAAACAGTATCGAGCGACCGAATCCAGTTCCGAAGAACGGGCCCTGGCTGACAAGTTCGAGCATGACGGCGAGGCCTATATCGCCTCGCGCGAACAAGTGATCGCCAAGCTCGAAGCCGGCGCCCTCGAAGAAGCACGCAAGCTCCGCACTCGCGAATTGCGCCCGACGCTGGTGACCATGCTCGAGACTGCCGACAAGTTGGTGGAAATTCAGGACGCCTCGGCGCGCACCACCAACCAGGCCAGCGTCGCGTCTTACGACAGCTCGGTGGTCACGATCTGGGTCGCGATGGTAATGGCGCTGGCCGCGGCCGCCTTCCTCGGCATGATTCTCGTGCGCTCGATGATGAGCTCGCTCAACAGCGCCGTGAGCACGGCAGAAAACATTGCCAACGGCAAACTCGGCAACCGCATTGAAATCACCTCGCAGGACGAGTTCGGCCGGCTGTTGCGCGCCATGCAGGACATGGACAACAAGCTCAGCGACATCGTCGGCGCCGTGCGGCACGGTTCGGAGTCGGTGGGCGCCGCCGCTCGTCAGATCTCCAGCGGCAACGACGATCTGAGCCAGCGCACGCAGGAGCAGGCGTCGGCGCTCGAAGAGACCGCTTCCAGCATGGAAGAGATGACGGCGACAGTGAAACAAAACGCCGATAACGCGCGCCAGGCGAGTCAGCTCGCGGTCGGTGCTCGCGACCAGGCGGGCCGTGGCGGCAGCGTCGTCGAGCGCGCCGTGCGTGCGATGGGCGAGATCAGCGATTCGAGCAAACGTATTGCCGACATCATCGATGTGATCGATGAGATTGCCTTCCAGACCAACCTGCTCGCCCTGAACGCCGCGGTCGAAGCGGCGCGTGCAGGCGAACAAGGCCGCGGCTTCGCAGTCGTCGCAAGCGAAGTTCGCAACCTCGCTCAGCGCAGCGCCACGGCGGCGAAAGAGATCAAAGAACTGATCAACGACTCGGTCGAGAAAGTGAAAGCCGGCACCGAGCTGGTGGATGAATCGGGCAAGTCGCTCACCGAGATCGTGTCGAGCGTCAAGCGCGTTGCCGACATCGTCGCGGAAATTTCTGCGGCGAGCGAAGAGCAGGCCAGCGGCATCGACCAGGTGAACACTGCGGTCACGCAGATGGACACGACGACGCAGCAGAACGCGGCGTTGGTCGAAGAAGCGGCTGCTTCGAGCAAGGCCATGGAGCAGCAGGCCCAGGTGCTCGTGGAGAAAGTTTCGTTCTTCCAAGTGTCGGGCAGTGCCGCTGCGGCGACCATGCCCTCCACCGTGCGCACTTCAGCGCCTGCACCTCGCGCCAACGTTCGATCCATGCCGGCTCGCAAGCCGACGAAATCCGCCAGGCCCGCGATGGCGAGCCGCCCCGCCGCTGCCCCGATGGCCAAAGCGAGCGGCGACGACAGCTCCTGGCAGGAGTTTTGATCAACCGCTAATCGGCGCGAGGGTCGTCGCAGGATGCGCGATCCCGAGCTTGAAAGCAGCTCGCCGCGGTTTCGAAACTCAACCCTCATGAGTTTGGAAGACCGCGGCGCGCCGACACCCAGCAATCCGTTGCCGCTAGTGTTCCACTGTCGGCAACGATCTGTTCCGACGCGTGGCGGAACCTTCCTCCATCGGCAGGTGATATTCAACTGCCCGCGAGGCCGTGCACCGGCGCGTATTTTTTAACCTTCCGCAAAGTTTGCGCCTGGCGCTCGATCCAGGCCGTAACGCTCGGATGAGGAATCAACCCTTGCCCGTCGCAGACGTAGTCGAGCCCTTCGAGCACCTTCGCGTAAGGCCCGAACCCTTGCACGCGAAATGGAATGACGACGGCGCGTCGCCCTTCTTTCCCCGCTCGCTCGACAAACGCGCGAATGCGTAGCTCAGCTGCGGCCCGCTTACCGGGCCAATCCTCACGCAACGTTTCTACTTGCACGGCATGAAACGGTTGCGCCTTGCGCACGACATCCGCGCGAGCGTCCAGCTGTTGCAACCAACGTTCATTCTCGGTGTCATCGTCGGGGCCGTGCGCCAGGATCAGCACATCTTCTCGTGCGGCATCCTTGCTCAGTGTTGCGGCCCGAGTGGCCAGCACGTCTCCCATCTCAGTCGCTTCGACCAGGCCTCGTTCGCTCAGCGCAAACGAGGATTGTGAGTCGAGGCGCCAGAACTCCATGCTGTGGCCTTCGCCGTGTCCGGCGTGAGCATCGGAAGGCTTGGTGGGAGCGCCAGGAATCAGCCCAAGAATTTGTTCCGTCCGTTCCTTGAAACTCTCGCCGCTGATGAACAACCGCACGACGCCAATGTGACGAGCGCCGCGAGCTTCGAGTTGCCGGACGCCTTCCTGCATCGACGCGGCGTCGGCCATGCCGAATGCAACTTCAATGTTGTAATCGTTCTTGAGCGGCTCGACCGCCGCGAGCACATCTTTGTTCCATTGCGGCCCGCCGCCATGAGCCATGACGAGCACACCGAAACTCGGATCTTGATGAGGGGATTCGGTCCGCGGCGCCTGCGTGGCGCAACCGGCCAGCAACGCCGCGAACGGCACGATCCATCGACCTGACATGAGCCAACTCCTGTTCGTCGAGTGTTGGCTCGCTCGACCCGAACGGGTGTGGCTGGCTGAAGAGCGTCGATCTTACACGTTATAGGACCGCGATGTCGTCGCGCCGCCGTGCCCGGTCCAGTCCGTGTGGAAGAACTTGCCGCGCGGCTGATCGACCCGTTCATATGTGTGCGCGCCGAAGAAATCACGCTGAGCCTGCAGCAGGTTGGCAGGCAGTCGCTCGGCACGATAACCATCGAAATACGACAGCGCCGCGCTCATGCACGGCACCGGAATGCCGCTCTGAATGGCCGCGACGACAGCGCGACGCCAGCCCGACTGGCGTGTCGACACGGCGTCCCGGAAGAAAGGATCCAGCAACAAATTCACCAAGCCGGCATCGCGCGCGAATGCTTTCTTGATGTCACCGAGGAATGCCGAGCGAATGATGCAGCCACCGCGCCACACCTGCGCGATGCCGCCGTAATTCAAATTCCACTGATACTGTTTAGCGGCGGCGCGCAGCAGCTGATATCCCTGTGCATAGCTGATGATCTTCGATGCATACAACGCCTGCCGCAGATCGTCGATGAGCTGCTGCTTGTCGCCTTGATAAGGAGTAACGACGGGCTTGAGTTGTTTCGAAGCCGCGACGCGCTCTTCCTTGCCCGCCGACAACGCGCGAGCAAACACTGCTTCGCCAATCAACGTCAGCGGCACACCGTGATCGAGTGCTTCGATGACGGTCCACTTGCCGGTGCCCTTCTGACCCGCTGCGTCGACGATGATGTCGATGGTCGCCTCGCCGTTCTTGTCGACGAAGCCGAGAATGTCGCGCGTGATCTCGATCAAATAACTGTCGAGCTCGGCGCGATTCCAGGTCGCAAACACTTCGTGCATTTCGGCGTTGCTCATGCCGAGCACGCGCTTCATCACATCGTAGGTTTCGCCGATGAGCTGCATGTCGCCGTATTCGATGCCGTTGTGAACCATCTTCACGAAATGGCCGGCGCCGTTCTCGCCCATCCAATCGGTGCACGGCTGGCCGTCCGGCGCGCGGGCGGCGATCGCTTCGAAAATCGGTTTGATGTGCGGCCACGCGGCGGCGCTGCCGCCCGGCATGAGCGACGGACCTTTCAACGCCCCCTCTTCGCCGCCCGACACACCGGAGCCGACGAACAACTTGCCGGCTTCTTCCACGCGCTTGGTGCGGCGGATGGTCATGACCTCTTCCATCTCATCCCACACGGCCT
>CAMLEO010000204.1 GCA_946478975.1 uncultured Steroidobacter sp. | reverse complement strand
GAACAACGGCCTGCCGCTGCATCCCGGCGCGGAGCGCGCGTATCGTGAAAAAGGCTGGATGAAATAGCCGCTCCAGGCATGCAGGAAATGCGCTCGCCGCGGGCGTGGCTCGCGGTGCTGTGGTCGGCGTTCCAGCTCTGGACCGCCTACGCGGGGATGTTCGATCTCCTGATCCAGCTCCCCGTGCACGTCGCCTTCGCTACCGCGCTCGGCTTCCTCACGCCGACCGGCGAGCCCGAGCGCCGGGTGCGCTGGTGGGATGGCGGTATCGATGATTGCGCTCGGCTTCCTGTTCTCCAGCGGCAACGTCGGCACGGCGGCGCTGGTCGCGGTGGTCGCTTACATCGCCGGCTTCGCGCTGTCGTGGGGCCCGGTCGTGTGGGTGCTGCTCGCCGAAATCTTCCCGAACGCGATCAAGAGCAAGGCGATGGCGCTCGCCGTGGCCATGCAGTGGATCGCGAACCTGTTCGTGTCCTGGTCGTTCAAGGTGCTGGACGGCAACTCGGCGCTCAACGCCATGTTCCATCACGGCTTCTCGTACTGGATCTACGGCGTGATGAGCTTCCTGGCCGCGCTGTTCGTCTGGCGCTTCGTCCCCGAAACCAAGGGCCACAGCCTGGAAGCGATTCAGCACCTGTGGACCAAGCAGCCGGCAGATCTGCTGGACGCCCCGCACGCTTCCAAGGCCAACGCCTAAAGTAGAGATCGAATTCAGCTATGAGATTACTGGCTCATCTTCCGGCCGACTGGCGCGAAGGTACGTTCGTCGGCCGGATCGCCACTTCGGCCGGGCCCACGCCCGTTGTCATCAGCGGCGGTCGCGTCCGGGATGTCTCCCGGACTGCGGCCACCGTTTCTGAGTTGCTCAACAAGTGGAACGGCACGCCGCCGAACGGCGAGGACCTCGGTCCGCTCGATCAGCTGCCGATCTCGGCGGCGTTCAAGGGCGAGCCCTCCAATCAACAAGGGATGCGTTTGCTGGCGCCGTTCGATCTGCAATGTATCAAGGCATGCGGCGTGACTTTCGCGGTGTCCGCTGTCGAGCGCGTGATCGAAGAACGTGCGCGCGGCGACTATGCCAAGGCACAGTCGATTCGCGATGCGCTCGGTGCACGCGTCGGCGCCGACATTCGATCTGTGAAACCCGGTTCGCCGACGGCGGTGCGCTTGAAAGAAGCGTTGATCGCGGACGGACTGTGGTCGCAGTACCTGGAGGTCGCGATCGGCCCCGATGCCGAAGTGTTCACCAAGGCGCCGGTGCTGGCGTCCGTCGGCTGGGGCGACTGGATCGGTGTGCGCAAGGAATCGCAGTGGAACAACCCCGAGCCGGAAATTGTGCTGGCTTGCAATGTAACCGGTCGCATTCTGGGCGCCGCGCTCGGCAACGACGTGAATTTGCGCGATATCGAGGGCCGCAGCGCGCTGCTGCTCGGCAAAGCCAAAGACAACAACGCTTCGTGCTCCATCGGCCCGTTCATTCGCATGTTCGATGCCAGCTTCGGCATCGATGACGTGCGCAACGCCGTGGTATCGCTGCAGGTCGAGGGCGAAGAAGGTTACAAGCTCGAAGGCAGCAGCTCGATGGCGCAGATCAGCCGCGATCCGCTCGAGCTGGTCGAACAAACCATGAGTCAGCATCAATATCCGGACGGCTTTGCGCTGTTCCTGGGCACGATGTTCGCGCCCACGGAAGATCGCGATGTCGTGGGCCGCGGCTTTACTCACAAACATGGCGACGTGGTCCGCGTGTCCTCGCCGTCGCTCGGTACGCTGGAAAACAAACTCACAACTTCCGACCAGGCTCCGCCCTGGTCGCTCGGCATCGCATCGCTGATGCGCAATCTCGCCAGCCGCGGCCTCCTCGCATCCTAGCTCCAGGCTCAAAATAAACATGACTCAGAACGTTTACCCCTCCCTGCGCGGCAAGCGCGTAGTCGTGACTGGCGGTGGCTCCGGCATCGGCGCAGCGATTACCGAAGTCTTCGCCCGCCAGGGATCGCGCGTCGCCTTCATCGATATCGCCGACGGCGATTCGCGCGAACTGGAGCTCAAGCTGTCGGACACTCTGTCGCCGCCGCGCTATTACCGCTGCGACCTGACCAACATCGAAGCGATCCGCCAGACGTTTGCTCGCATCCGCGCCGACATCGGGCCGGTCGACGTGCTGGTGAACAACGCCGCCAACGACGATCGTCACTCGCTGCAGGAAACCACCGAGCAGTACTGGGACAACCGGATCGCGGTCAACCTGCGCCATCTTTACTTCTGCACCCAGGCGGTGACGGAGGACATGAAGGCGAACAACGGCGGCGTCATCATCAACCTCGGCTCGGTGTCATGGCACCTGGCGCTGCCGGACCTGGCGATCTATCAAACGGCGAAGGCCGGCATCGAAGGCATGACGCGAGCACTCGCGCGCGACCTTGGCCCGTTCGGTATTCGAGTGAGCTGCGTGGTGCCGGGCGGCGTGCGGACGCCGCGCCAGATGAAGTTGTGGCACACGCCCGAGGAAGAAGCCCGGATGCTCGGCCTGCAATGTTTGAAGGCGCGCATCGAGCCGCAGGACGTGGCGGCGATGGTGGCATTCCTTTCTTCCGACGATGCGCGCATGTGTACGGGACACGAGTATTTCGTAGACGCCGGCTGGAGATAATCAGCCGGTCAGCTCGGCAGGAGTCACGCCTTTTGCCGAGCGAGTCGAAAGGGCCTCGGCCGCTTTCGACCATTCAAGAGAGGAACCATGGGCAAAGTCGAATGCGTCTGCGCCGTGGGGGCGCAGCTCGGTGAAGGACCTGTCTGGTCGGCCAAGGATCAGGTCGTGTGGTTCGTCGACATCAAGGGCAAGCGCGTGCATCGCTTCGACACGCGCACCCGCGCGCTGATGTCCTGGCAGACGCCCGAAGAAGTCGGCTTCATCGCCCCCGCAAGCCGCGGCCGTTTCATTTGCGGCATGAAGAGCGGCTTGCATCTGTTCGATGCAGACAGCGGCAATTTCACATTGATCACGCGCGTCGACTCCGATCGTCCGGGCAACCGGCTCAACGACGGCTATGTCGATGCCGCCGGCCGCTTATGGTTCGGCACCATGGACAACAACGAATCGCAGCCGACCGGCTCGCTGTACCGCTTCGACACGCGCGGCCTGAAACGTTGCGACGAAGGTTACGTGATCACCAACGGTCCGGTGACCAGCCTTGACGGCCGCACGTTGTATCACGTCGACACCTTGGAACGCGTCATCTACGCATTCGATCTCGACGACGGCCAGCTGGCGAATCGTCGGGTGTTCTGCCGCATTCAGAAGCCGGGCGCGTATCCCGACGGCCCGGCGCTCGACAGCGAAGGCTGCCTGTGGATCGGCTTGTTCGGCGGCTGGGGCGTGCAGCGCTACTCGCCCAAGGGCGAGCTGCTGGAAACATTGGAGCTGCCGGTGGCGAACTGCACCAAGCCTGCGTTCGGCGGCCCGGATCTGCGCACGTTGTATGTCACGACCGCCTGGAAAGGTCTGTCGAAGGAACAGATCTCGGCACAGCCGCTGGCGGGTGGATTATTTGCGGCGCGCGTCGCTGTGGCGGGCGTCGCTTCGCACGAGGTTCGTTATGACGGGTGAGGGTTCTTCCAAAAAGCGCAGGTTCCGCTCGCAGGCGTGGTTCGACGATCGCGAGCACATCGACCTGATGGCGTTGTATCTCGAACGGTTCATGAACTATGGACTGACGCCGAAGGAACTGATGAGCGGCAAGCCCATCATCGGCATCGCCCAGAGCGGCAGCGATCTCACGCCTTGCAATCGCATTCACGTCGATCTCGCGGCGCGCGTCAAAGAAGGCATTCGCGACGCCGGCGGTATTCCGATGGAATTCCCGACCCATCCGATTTTCGAGAACTGCCGCCGCCCGACCGCGGCGCTCGATCGCAATCTCGCCTATCTCGGCCTGGTCGAAATTCTGCACGGCTATCCGATCGATGCCGTGGTGCTCACGACCGGTTGTGACAAAACCACGCCCGCCGCAGTCATGGCCGCTTCGACGGTCGATATTCCCGCGATCGTGCTTTCCGGCGGCCCGATGCTCGATGGTTATTTCGAAGACGAGCTGGTCGGCTCCGGCACCGTGATCTGGCGCTGTCGCCGCCGCTTGGGCGCGGGGCAGATTACGGAACAGGAATTTCTCGATGCCGCCGCGGCGTCGGCACCCTCGCCCGGCCACTGCAACAGCATGGGCACAGCTTCGACGATGAACGCGGTCGCTGAAACATTGGGCCTGTCGCTGCCGGGCTGCTCGGCGATTCCCGCTCCGTATCGCGAGCGCGGCCAGATGGCGTACGAAACGGGACGCCGCATCGTCGAGATGGCGTACGAAGATCTGAAGCCCTCCAAGATTCTCTCGCGCGAATCGTTCTACAACGCGATCACCGCGATCGCAGCGCTCGGCGGTTCGACCAACGCGCAACCGCATCTCACTGCGATGGCGCGACACGCCGGATTCGAGCTTCATCCGCAGGACTGGATGAAGTACGGTCATGACATTCCATTGCTGCTGAACATGCAGCCCGCGGGCAAATATCTGGGCGAACGTTTCCATCGCGCCGGCGGCGTGCCCGCTGTACTTCATGAGTTGGTCGAGGCCGGCAAGCTGCACGCGGATGCGATGACAGTGACCGGTCGCTCGCTGCGAGAAAACGTTCGCGGCCGCGCCAGCAAGGATCGTGAAATGATCACGACCTACGACAAGCCGCTGCGCGAGCGCGCCGGCTTTGTCGTGCTCAGCGGCAACTTGTTCGATTTCGCCATTCTCAAAGCGAGCGTTATCACGGAAGACTTTCGTCGGCGTTACCTCGGCTCCTCCGGCCAGGACAACGTGTTCGAAGGTCGCGCCGTTGTGTTCGACGGCTCCGACGACTACCGCGCGCGTATCAACGATCCGGCACTCGGCATCGATGAACGCAGCGTGCTCGTGATCCGCGGCGCCGGCCCGTTGGGTTGGCCTGGATCGGCCGAGGTTGTGAACATGACACCGCCGGATGCCCTGCTGAAGCGCGGCATCGCAAGCCTGCCGACCATCGGCGACGGCCGCCAATCCGGCACTTCCGACAGCCCGTCCATTCTCAACGCGTCGCCCGAAAGCGCAGCGGGCGGCGGCCTGGCGTGGCTGCGAACTGGCGACGTCATCCGCATCGATCTGAACCAGGCCCGCTGCGACATGCTGGTCTCCGACGAAGAAATCGCGCGTCGCAGGCAGGACGGCATTCCCGCCGTGCCGGAAAGCGCCACGCCCTGGCAGGAGCTGTACCGAGCCACCGTCAGCCAACTCGACAAAGGCGGCGTGATGGAAATGGCGCTCAAGTATCGGGGCGTCGCCAGCAAGACCCCTCGCCATAATCACTGAAGATCGCTACGCTCGCCCGCCACGTTGTCGTGGCGAGGTGAGCCGAATGTTACGATTTTGTTTCAGTGTGGCCGCAGCGTTGGCGTGCGCACTGCCTTTGCAGGCGGCCGAAGCGCCGCATCCCAAGCTGGTCGTCACGATCGTCGTCGATCAATATTCCGCGGATTTGTTCAATGAGTACCGGCCGATGTACACGGCCGGGCTCGCTCAGCTTTCGAGCGGCGTCGTGTTCCCGCGCGGCCATCAGAGTCATGCGTCGACCGAAACCTGCCCCGGGCACTCCACGATCCTGACCGGCGACCGGCCCGCACGCACCGGCATCGTCGCCAACGACTGGCAAAACCCGCTTCTCCCGCGCAAAGACAAGGACAGCGAAACATTCACTGTTTACTGCGTGGAGAAAGTCGGCGCAGCGGGCAGCGACGCGCGCAAGAAAGTAATGACGCACGAAACTCTGCTGGTGCCCACGCTCGGCGATCGCATGAAAGCCAAGGACGCGCACACTCGCGTCGTCTCTGTCTCTGGCAAAGACCGCGGGGCGATCATGCTCGGCGGCCACCATGCGGATCTCACATTGTGGTGGACCGAGGCTGGCTTCACAACCTACAACGGCATGGAAACATCCATTCCGAAAGACATCGCGGACAAGATCAACGCGAACGTTCGCAAATCGTACGCCGCGCCGAGCAATCCGAAGCTGCCGCCGCAGTGTGCATCGAAGTCGCACGCGACCCGGATCACCGATGATATTTCCATCGGCACGCTCAAAAGCTTTCCCGGCAACTCCAAACGCTGGCGCGCGACGCCGGCACTCGATGCATTCACCGTCGATGCCGCGCTCGCCGCGGTAAAAGATCGCGAGCTCGGCAAACGTGACGCGACCGATCTGCTCGCGGTCAGTCTCTCTGGCAATGACTACGTTGGCCACTACTACGGCAGCGAAGGTGCCGAGATGTGCGCACAGCAAGTCGCACTCGACCAAACAATCGGCCGCCTGCTGGCCGGCCTCGACAAGCTCGGCGTGCCTTACGTCGTCGCGCTCACCGCAGATCACGGCGGCGTCGATGCGACGGAACGCAATCGCGAGCGCGGCGTGCCGAACGCACAGCGCATCGACGTCAACCTGCTGCCTGGAAACATCGGCGCACAGCTGGCTCGCGAGCTGCATTTGCCCGAGCCCATCGTGCTCGGCAAGAACGAGTTCGCCAACGATGTTTATTTCAGCGCCGCCATTCCCCCCGACCGGCGCGCCAGCGTGCTCGACGCGGCTTACATTAAATATCGTTCACATCCGCAGGTCGCGGCTGTCTTCACCAAGAACGAAGTCATCGCGGCCGCACCGCCAGCGGGCCCGGTCGACGAATGGTCGCTGCTCGAACGCGTGAAGGCCAGCTTCAACCCGGAACGCTCCGGCGATTTGATCGTGCTGTTGAAGCCGTATGTGAGCCTGTACGCAGCGGTGAAAAACATCGACACCGATTACACCTCCTCGCATGGCTCGCCGTGGGGCTATGACCGTCGCGTGCCGATTTTGTTCTGGTGGCACGGCATCGAAGGTTTCCAGCAGCCGACCGCGGTGGAAACAGTCGACATCGCGCCGACGCTCGCACGCTTGATTGGATTGGAAATTCCGCCGCAAGAGATCGACGGACGCGCGCTGCCGCTCACCGTGCACTGAGTCTCGTGCCTGGGCCGCCGGGTGCAATGCCCGGCGGCCGCGATTGATTTCTTTCATCGCGACCGTCCTACCCGCAGCCCCCTTCGATGCCAGCGGGAACATATGAGCGTCGCGCCTTCTCAGGCAGTCGGGCTGGTCGAGCCAGCCCACAGCCGCTGCCAGAATCACCATTTGTTTCTTCACGATGCGCACGATCCGCAGCGTGCAGAGCTCGAACTGTTCGTGAAACGTGCGTTCGCGACGCGCCACTCGGCGCGCGTTTGTTCGTTCATGCCGACACTGCTGGCCTTACGTAATGATAAAGGCGACATCTGCAGCGTCGCCGGCTTTCGTTCGGCTGCGGATCAGCCATTGTTTCTGGAGCGTTACTTAGACGAGCCGATCGAGCGCGCGATTGCGGCGGTGGCTGAGCGTGAGGTCAGCCGATCTCACATTGTCGAAGTGGGCAATCTCGCCGGCATGAACTGCCGCTCGGCGATGCGGCTGGTACTCACGCTGCCGCGCATGTTGCTGGAGCGGGGCCAGCGCTGGATTGTTTTCACCGCGACGGACACGGTCCGTCAATTGCTCGCCAATTATCACGCCCCGTTGATCGACCTCGCTCCCGCCGTCGCGAATCGCGTGCAAGGACTCGGCGACGATTGGGGCCGCTACTATGAAACCGATCCGCGCATCATGGTCGGCTATCTGCCCGACGGCTTGAAGCTGCGCCGTCACGAGCGGTGAGACCATGACTTCCCGGGTTCTCGATGCGTTGAGAAACATCGAGCCGTTACGTGCGGCCATCGATGACGGCACGCGACGTATTGCTTACGGCGAGCTTCGAACGCTGGTCGATCAGGAACAGCAGCGGCTGCGCGCAAACGACGTGCATCGATGCGCACTTGTCGCAGAGAACGGCGCGCCGTGGATCGTCGGCGATCTCGCGTTACTTGGGAACGAAGCATTGAACGTTCCCATTCCGGCGTCGTTCACAGTCGCGCAAGTTCAGCATGTCCTCGACGACGCAGCAATCGATTCGGTGCTGACCGACGACGTGGAGCGATTCACCGCAAGCCACACTGGATTTGTGAGCATCGACGCGTCCACAAACAGTGGCCTGACTTTGCTGAAACGAGCAAAACGCGGCGACGACGCATTACCAAGTGGCGTGAGCAAAGTGACCTATACCTCCGGCAGCACCGGTGCGCCCAAGGGCGTGTGCCTGACCACGGCGACGATGGAAATTGTGACGCAGTCGCTGCTAGCCGCAACGGCCGATCTAAATATCGAACGTCATATGTGCCTGCTGCCGTTGCCGACACTGCTCGAAAACATTGCAGGCGTGTACGCGCCATTGCTGCTTGGTGCAGAAATCTGCGTGCAGCCCGCTGCGTCGATTGGAATGAGCTACGGCGGACTGAACATTCCAGCACTGCTGCAGGCCATCTCCGGAACTCAGCCGCAGAGCCTGGTGCTCGTGCCGGAGCTTCTTCGCGTCCTGGTGCAAGCATCATCGAACCGCTGGCATGCTCCAGCATCGCTGAAGTTCATTGCGGTCGGTGGTGCGGCCGTTTCGCCGGAGCTGTTGAGCAAAGCTGCGCAGGCCCGCCTGCCGGTGTTTCAAGGCTACGGGCTGAGCGAATGTGCGTCGGTCGTTTGTCTGAATACTCCAGCGAACAACAAACCCGGCAGCGTGGGCAAACCATTGCCGCATGCCCGAGTTCGCATCGACGCGTGCGGCCAGATCTGCGTCGGTGGTGCGACGTCGAGCGGCTACTTGAATGACGACGCCGGCGCTGCTCACGAGATTCGTACCGGCGATCTCGGCGAGATCGACGCGGACGGCTTCGTATACGTGCGGGGCCGCGCGAAAAATATGTTCATCACCAGCATGGGCCGCAACGTGACGCCCGAGTGGGTGGAAAGCGAGCTCACTGCCGAGCCAGCCATCCTGCAAGCGCTGGTGGTCGGCGAAGCGCGGCCTCATCCAGTCGCGTTACTGGCTCCAGCTGCCAATGTTTCTTTTCGCACACTCGCGGACGCCGTGGCTCGCGCCAACGCACGTCTGCCCGATTACGCCCGCGTACGCCAATGGGCTTTGTTTCCTGAAGCGCCATCGGCCCGCGATGGATTGGTGACCGCGAATGGGCGGCTGCGGCGCACGGAAATTCTCTCGAAGTACGACGCCCTGCTCGATTCGCTCTATGTTTACGAGGACAGCGCAGCCCATGCAATTTCATGAGCAACTAGGCTTGGAGACGGCTGCCGGCCGGCAGTATCTGACCAGTGCCCCGATCATCGCGCGGGCGCTGGCGGGGCAGATCTCGCGCGAGGAATACATTGCATTCCTCACCCAGGCATTTCATCACGTTCGTCACACCGTGCCGTTGATGATGGCGGTCGGTGCCCGCTTGCCGATGCGCCTCGGCTGGCTGCGCAAAGAAGTCGCGCATTACATCGAGGAAGAGGAAGGCCACGACCAATGGATATTGAATGACATCGCTGCGGCCGGCGGCGATGCCCATACCGCCGAAATCAGCACTCCGAGCGCGGCCACCGATGCGATGGTCGGCTACGCATACGACACCGCCATGCGTCGCAATCCCGTCGGCTTCTTTGGAATGGTGTTCGTGCTGGAGGGGACCAGCGTTGCGCTGGCACTCAACGCCGCGGACAGGTTGCAGGCTTCACTGCAACTGCCAACGCGAGCGACCACTTATCTGCGCAGTCACGGACAGCTCGATCAGGAGCACGTCCAGCACTTGTTCGGAATATTGAATCGTCTCGATGACACAGGCGATCGCGCGGCCGTGACTCAGTGCGCTCAAGTGATGTTCCGGTTGTACGGCAACGTATTTCGTGAGCTCGATGCCGGCGTCGAGCCGCTGCGGAGAACGGCATGAACCTTCGAGACAAACGAGTCCTGGTGACCGGCGCGACCGGCGGCATCGGCAGAGCGCTGGTGGCCGCGCTGCTGGAGGAAGAAGCGCACGTGCTGCTCACCGGGCGCGATCACGCGACGCTTCACCGCTTCGCGAGGCATGTCGACGGCGATCTGAGCCACACGGCGGTGTTCGCCGCGAATCTCTCGAAACCGCAGGACCGCACCGCTCTATGTTCGTTCGCCGCTCGCTGGCGCGGCGGCATCGACGTGCTGATCAACAACGCCGGCATCGCCGACTTCAACCTGCTTCAGAATCAGTCGGCGGAAGCGCTCGAAACGACGCTGATGACCAATCTGCTCGCGCCGATGGATCTGTGTCGCCAGCTCGTGCCGCAACTCACGTCGCGATCCGAGGCTCATATCGTCAACATCGGCTCCGTCTTCGGCCATATTGGTTTCGCCGCTAACAGCGTCTACTGCGCGACGAAGTTCGGGCTGCGCGGCTTCTCGGAATCACTACGACGCGAGCTCGCCGACACCAACATCCAGGTGCACTACTTCGCGCCGCGAGCGACGCGCACCGGACTCAACACTACAGCTGTGGATGAAATGAACGCGGCGCTGGGCAATGCGTCCGACGATCCGGACGATGTCGCACACGCCATCGTCCAGTCGCTGCACGAGGATCGCGCCGAGCGCATCTTCGGCTGGCCGGAAAAGTTCTTTGCCAGGCTCAACGCGCTCGTGCCGCGCGTCGTCGACGCAGCGTTGCGAAAGAAGCTCGAAACCGTGCAGTCATACGCACAGCGTGCAGCGGTCATCGCGCCGGCCGCGCCGACCCTCGACGCCGGCGCTGTCACCAGGAGAGCAGGATGAGCAAGCTCGCAGTGAGCGCGATGCTGGTTTGTATGTCGGCCACAGCGGCAGCATCCGCGGACACCACGTTCGATTCGCAATTGGCCGAGATCCAGCAGCGTTGGGCGGTGGCGAATTATCAGATCACCGCACCCAAGGACAAGCTGCAGGCCTTGGAAACATTGTCGACCGACGCGCATCGATTCTCGGAAGCGCATCCGAATCGCGCCGAACCTTTGATCTGGGAGGGCATCGTGCTCAGCACCTGTGCCGGCGCCAAGGGCGGCCTTGGAGCACTCGGCCTCGCGAAGAAGTCACGCTCGGTGCTCGAAGCCGCGCTGAAGATCGACGACAAGGCGCTCGAAGGGTCTGCATATACCAGCCTCGGCGTGCTGTATTCGAAAGTGCCGGGATTCCCGCTCGGCTTCGGCAACGACGACAAGGCGCAGGACCTGCTGGTGAAAGCACTCACCCTCAATCCCTACGGCGTCGACCCGAACTATTTCTATGCGCAGTACCTGTGCGATCACAACGAATGCCGGGACGCCAGGCGATACCTGGAGCGCGCGCTGCAGGCGCCGCCACGGCCCGGCCGCGAGCTGGCGGATGAAGGCCGCCACAAGGAAGTCGTGGAATTGATGGCAAAGGTTCACTGAAGGGCGCCTGATCTAGATCAGGGCATGCCGGGCCTCGCGGGCCTATCGTGAGGCCATGAACCAGGAACTTGCCTGCGATAGCGACCTGCTGCTCCGGTACGATCGTCCCGGGCCGCGCTACACGTCGTACCCCGCCGCCCCGAATTTCGGGCCGCATTTCAACGAGACGATGCTGCGCGAATACATTCGACGCAGCAACGAGGAGCCCATTCCGCGCTCGCTGTCGTTGTATCTGCACATCCCCTACTGCACCAGCCCGTGTTTCTATTGCGGCTGTAATCGCATCATCACGCGCGACCGCTCGCAAGGCAGCCGCTACGTCGAACGTTTGATCCGGGAAATTGGTTTGGTTGGGCCATGGTTCGATCCCGACCGCGACGTGATGCAAATTCACTTCGGCGGCGGCACGCCCAATTTCTTGAGGCGCGGCGACCTGGCCGCGGTGATCGAAAGCCTGCAGCGACATTTCTATTTCAGCAAGGCTGTCGATCGTGACTTTTCCATCGAACTGGACCCGCGGCACGTCACTCACGACGACGTCGCAACGTACGCAGAACTGGGCTTCAATCGCGTCAGCCTCGGCGTGCAGGACTTCGATCCCAAGGTGCAGCAGGCGGTCAATCGCATCCAGAGCGTCCAGGAAACGCTGGACGTGATCGCGGCGTGTCGCCAGCATCGCTTCCGCTCGATCAATGTCGATCTCATCTATGGCCTGCCGCATCAGTCCAGCGAAGGTTTCAGCAACACGCTCGATACCGTGATCGAAAGCCGGCCCGACCGGCTCGCGATCTACGGCTACGCGCACATGCCGCAGCTGTTCAAGGCTCAACGCAGGATCGATCCGGCACACCTGCCCAACGCCGAACAGCGCATCGAGCTGCTGTCGCAGGCGATCGCGAAGCTGACCGCGGCCGGTTACATCTATATCGGCATGGATCATTTCGCGCTGCCCGAGGACGACCTCGCCCGCGCTTATGCCAGCGGCACTTTGCAACGTAATTTCATGGGCTACACCACGCACGGCGACTGCGACCTGGTGGGCTTGGGCGTGAGCGCCATCAGTCACATCGGCGACAGTTTCAGCCAGAACGCACGCGACCTGCCAACGTGGGAAGCGGCGCTGGACGAAGGGCGCTTGCCGGTATGGCGCGGCCGGCATCTGGACCAGGACGACCAGGTGCGCGGCGAAGTCATCCAGCAGATCATGTGCCGCCGGTCCATCGATATCGCCAGCATCGAGCGCCGGCACGACATCGACTTCAATCGGTACTTTGCCGACGCCCTGGCCCGCCTGCAGCCGCTCGCGGCGGACGGGCTGGTGCTGCTGGAACGCATGCGGGTCAGCGTCTCATCGCGCGGACGATTGCTCTTGCGTATCATTGCAATGTGCTTCGACCGCTACAGCAACGGGCCCATCGCTTCCACGGCGCATTATTCCAAGGCGCTGTAGCCCTGCATTCGCCTCGTCCAGCCCAGGGACGCGCATCATGAACGATGCAACCGGCCGCCGTCCGCGGGGCGCGATTGCCGACGACGGCGACGAATTTCATTTCTGCACCACCTGCGCATTCTCCGCAGCCTGCCTGGAAAGCGGCTACGACAAGAGCCAGCTGCGCGACCTGCACGTGCTGGTCGAGCACATCGGGCCGTTTCGCGAAGGCGAGCACATATTTCGCGAGGGCGATCCCTTC
>CAMLEO010000203.1 GCA_946478975.1 uncultured Steroidobacter sp. | reverse complement strand
CTGATGCCGCGGGCGTACTGCCTCGGCGCCGCCGCGGATGCGCTTCACCTCACCGCGCTCGGCCAGCGTATTGATGTCCCGGCGAATCGTCGCCTCGGACGCGCCCAGCAAATCGAGCAGGTCGCCGACGCTCACGATCGAACGTTCTTCGACGAGCTTGAGAATCAGGCTATGGCGCTCTCGTTCCAACATGGACCCTCCCATGATCGATCCGGCGGAGGCGGCGCGGCCAAATCCTGGACACCCATGTTTTCTGAGCGGCCGCGAATCTTGGACACCCACGTCCTTGGTGATCGATTATGCTTGCATATGATTGTATATGATCGTTTCGTGTGGTACACAGTCATTTCACGTGCCCGGTCCCGGAAATGATCCGTGTGCTGGCCGGCGCGCGCTAACTGCCAGTGTTGGGGGAGATTAGATGAGCGTGGTACAGCCGGCGCAAGCCGAGTCGTCGTCGTTGCTGGTCGAAAACCGCTGGGATGATGCGGTCGCAGCCGGGATGACGCCGCCGGAGCTGTTGCTCTATCGCTCGAACCTGCTGGGTTCCGACAAGCGCATCACCAACTTCGGCGGCGGCAATACCTCCGCGAAGCTCACCGCCAAAGACCCGCTGACCGGCAAGGAAGTGAAGGTCCTGTGGGTGAAGGGCTCGGGCGGCGACCTCGGCACCATGAAGCTCGACGGCTTCGCCACCTTATATATGGACAAGTTCCTGTCCCTCGAACCCTTCTACAAGGGCAAGGACAGCGACAGCGTGCTGGTGCCGCTGTATTCCCACTGCACGTTCAACCTGAATCCTCGCGCCGCGAGCATCGACACGCCGCTGCACGGCCTGGTCGACCGCGCGCACGTCGACCACATGCATCCCGACGCGTTGATCGCGATCGCCGCCGCGGCGGACAGCCGCGCGCTGACGAAAGAGATCTACGGCGACGAAATCGGCTGGCTGCCGTGGATCCGCCCCGGCTACGAGCTCGGCCTCGCGCTCCGCAAGTTCACTCGTGAGAATCCCAACGCCCGCGGCGTCGTGCTCGAAGCGCACGGTGTCTTCACCTGGGCGGATACGGCGAAGGCGTGTTACGAGAACACGCTCGATGTGATCAACCGAGCGACTTTGTGGCTGTCCAAAAAGAGCCAGGGCAAGCAGCCGTTCGGTGCGATCAAAACGTCCGCCCTCTCCGCGGAAAAACGTCGCGAAGTTGCCGCGGCCATCATGCCGCGCATCCGCGGTCTGATCTCCACCACGAGCCGCAAGCTCGGTCACTTCGACGACAGCCCCGCGGTCTTGGAATTCGTGGGCAGCGAGAAGCTGCAGCCGCTCGCGGATCTCGGCACGTCGTGCCCGGATCATTTCCTGCGCACCAAGATCTGGCCGCTGGTACTGCCGTTCGATCCCGCGAACGACAGCATCGAGCAGTTCACCAAGCGCATTCAGCCGGCCGTCGAGCAGTACCGCCAGCGTTACGCGGGCTACTACGAGCGCTGCAAGCGGGACGGCTCGCCGAAGATGCGCGACCCGAATCCCGTGGTTTATCTCGTGCCCGGCGTCGGCATGATCACGTTCGCGGCCGACAAAGCGACCGCACGCATCGCGGGCGAGTTCTATATCAATGCCATCAACGTCATGCGCGGCGCCGCCGCGGTATCGACGTACCGCGGCCTGCCCGAGCAGGAAGCCTTCGATATCGAATATTGGGACCTGGAAGAAGCGAAGCTCCAGCGCATGCCGAAGCCCAAGCCGCTGGCCGGGCGCATCGCGCTGATCACGGGCGGCGCCGGCGGCATCGGCCTCGCGACCGCGCGACGCCTTATGGACGAAGGCGCGTGCGTGATGCTCTGTGACATCGACCGCGACGTGCTGAAGGAAGCCGAAGCGGGCTTGAAGAAACAGTACGGCAGCGATGTCGTGGGCAGCTGCTGGATGGATGTCACGCGCGAAGACGCCGTGGTCGCCAGCTTCAACGAGAGCGCGTGGAAATTCGGCGGCATGGATATTTGTATTTCGAACGCCGGCATTGCCTCCGCATCACCGGTCGACCAGACCAGCCTCGCGACCTGGCAGCGAAATATGGACATCCTTTCAACCGGCTATTTCCTGGTTGCGCGTCAGGCGTTTCAGCTCATGAAGTCACAAACGATCGGCGGCTCGATCGTATTCATCGGCTCCAAGAACGCGCTCGCCGCTTCCCCAGGCGCCGCGGCGTACTGCACGGCCAAGGCCGCGGAATTGCACCTCGCGCGCTGCCTGGCGCTCGAAGGCGCGCCGGTTGGAATTCGTGTGAACGTTGTGAACCCGGACGCCGTGTTGCGCGGCTCGCGTATCTGGCAGGGCGAGTGGGCCCAGCAGCGCGCCGAGCAGTACAAGACCAGCCCGGACGAGCTCGAAGCGGTGTACCGTGAACGCAGCCTGCTGAAGCGCAGTGTGTACCCGGAAGATGTCGCCGAGGCCGTGGCGTTCTTCGCCTCGGAGCGCTCCGCAAAGTCGACGGGGAATATCATCAACGTCGACGCGGGCAACGCGCAGGCGTTCACGCGGTAGGCGACTCGCACAGGTACGGGCGACGGCTCAGGGGGCACGTATGGCCAACAACTTCGCAGATCCGCGCGATCAATCTTTCATCGCGGACGCTAACTCGGTCCTGCAGCGAGATATCGCCGCGGATTACTCCGCGCTCGGCACGATGCTGCAGCGTCGGGGCGTAGATATCGACGCGGTAACGAACGCGGTGGCGAACTTTGGTGTCGCGATTCCTTCGTGGGGCGTGGGCACCGGCGGCACACGTTTCGCGCGTTTTCCCGGCAAGGGCGAGCCGCGCAATGTGTTCGAGAAGCTCGAAGATTGCGCCGTCATTCACAGTCTGACCGGCGGGACACCCACTGTTTCGTTGCATTTGCCTTGGGACTACACCGACGACATGCCGGCCCTGCGTCAGCGCGCCACGGCGCTCGGGCTGGGCTTCGACGCGGTGAACTCGAATACATTCCAGGACCGTCCCGGTCAAAAGCTTTCCTACAAGTACGGCAGTCTCACGCACACCGACGCGGCTGTGCGCGCGCAGGCGGTCGAGCACAACATCGATTGCATTCGAATCGGTCAGCTGCTCGGCTCCAAGGCGCTCACGGTATGGATCGGTGATGGCGCGAACTTCCCCGGTCAGCAGCATCTGGCGCGCGCGTTCGAGCGCTATCTGGATTCCACCGCGCAGATTTACGCGGCGTTGCCCGCGGATTGGCGCATGCTCATCGAGCACAAGATGTATGAGCCCGCGTTCTATGCCACGGTGATTCAAGACTGGGGCACGTCGCTGATCGCCGCGCAGACGCTCGGTCCGAAAGCGTTCTGCCTCGTCGACCTCGGCCACCACGCGCCGAACGTGAACATCGAAATGATTGTCGCGCGGCTGGTGCACGCTCGCCGCCTCGGCGGCTTCCACTTCAACGATTCCAAGTACGGCGACGACGACCTCGACGCCGGCTCCATCGACCCGTTCCGTTTGTTCCTGATCTTCAACGAGCTGGTCGACGCCGAGTGGCGCAAGGTGCCCGAGCTCAAGCCCGCTCACATGCTCGATCAGTCGCACAATGTCACGGATCCGGTCGAGAGCCTGATGACCAGCGCCATCGAACTGCAACGTGCGTACGCGCAGGCGCTGCTCGTCGACCGCCAGGCGCTTGCAGGGTATCAGCAAGAGAACGACGCGCTGATGGCACAGCAGACATTGAAGCGCGCGTTCACCACGGATGTGCAGCCGATCCTCGCGCGCGCACGACTGCAGAAGGGCGCGGCGATTGATCCGATTGCCGCGTACCGCCGCAGCGGATATCGCGCGGCTTGTGCGGAGAAGCGGCCGGCGGCGCAGAGCTTCGGTGGCGGCATCGTCTAAATCTGGACACCCACACAAAGCCTTTCCTCGATTCGCTCCTCGATCGGCGGGAGGCCTGAGGTTTGCTAGGTGAGGCGTTGCGCTTCACGCCCGAGCAACGCGCGCAACTCATTGCGGCGTACGGCGGTGAAGAGAACTTCAAGACCAATGTGCTCAGCGATGTCCTGTTTGCGGAACCGGCTCGCGAGTTGACTCGCCTGCATGCGAAATCTGGACACCCATCTTATCTGTATCTTTTCTCAGTGCTGTCCGCGCAGGCGCCACCAAACATCAAAGCCGCGCCACATGCTCAAGAGCGGCAGCACGTGTTCAAGACACTCAAGACTTCGCTGTGGCCCACCGACGCGAACGACGAGCGCGCCTCCGAATTGATGAGCGCCTACTGGGTGGCGTTCGCGAAGACAGGCAACCCCAACGGCCGCGGTCGCCCGCAGTGGCCACTCGCGAGCGCCGACAACCGCGTGTTCGAATTCACGAATCAGTCTCCGACAATCAGACAACAGCCGCATGCCGCGGCGCTGGATGTGATCGCCTCGAAGTACTGAGCGGGCGAATGTTGAATGTTGGACACCCATGGACTGACATCGGGGCGATATACTCCCCGATGCTGATGCTGGACACCCATGGACCCCGAGCTTGCGAACCGTCGTCGTCACCCGCTACGTCACCCCGCTGCGTGAAGGCGGCTCCGTTCCCGCCATCGTCGAAGCTGACGACGAGGGCATGTATGTCATTAAATTTCGCGGCGCCGGTCAGGGGCCGAAGGCGCTGATCGCGGAGTTGGTCGCGGGAGAGATCGCGCGCGCCGCGGGGTTGCCCGTGCCGGAGATCGTGTTCATCGAGCTTGATCCTGACCTGGCGCGCACCGAACCCGACCCCGAGATCCAGGACCTGATCCGCGCGAGCGGCGGGCTCAATGTCGGGCTCGACTATTTACCCGCCGCGATCACGTTCGATCCCGTCGTGTTCCAGCCCGATGCCCACCTGGCATCCGGCATCGTGTGGTTCGACGCGTTGGTCACCAATGTCGATCGCACGGCTCGCAATACCAACATGCTGGTGTGGCATCGCAAGCTGCATCTCATCGATCACGGCGCGGCGTTGTACGTCCATCACTCGTGGAATCAGTACATCGCGCGCAGCCGCGATGCGTTTCCAATGATTCGCGACCACGTGTTGCTGCCGTTCGCGAGCGCGCTCGACGAGACGCACGAACGCATGTTGACGCGAATTACGCCCGACGTGATCCACGGCATCGTCGCGCTCATTCCCGACTCGCTCTTGCGCGGTGACGCGACGTTCTCAAGTGCCGCGGAATATCGCGATGCTTACGCGCGCTATCTGTTACAGCGCCTGTCGCCGCCGCATCTATTCTTCGAGGAGGTGAAGCGTGCGCGCTCCGTGCTCGTATGACTACGCCATCATTCGGGTAGTGCCACGCGTCGACCGCGAGGAGTTCATCAACGTTGGCGTGATTGTTTCGTGCCCCGCGCTGGACTACCTCGCCGCTCGCATCGAACTCGACGAGGCTCGCCTGCGCGTGCTGCATCCAGCGGTCGACCTAGAGATGGTGCGCCAGAATCTCGCGAGTATCCCCGCGATCTGCGCCGGCGGCGCTGGCTCCGGCCCGATCGGGCGCCTCACTCCTCGCGAGCGCTTCCATTGGCTCGTCGCTCCGCGCAGCACGATGATTCAAACGTCGTCGGTGCATACGGGGCGGTGCGAGCAGCCGTCGCTCGTGATGGAGAATTTGCTGGATCGGATGGTGAGGGTGAAGTAGCGAGGTTCTGGAAGCGAGGTTCTGGACACCCATCGATTGCTTCCTGGACAGCCAATTTCTAGCAAAAAGCCCAATTAATCGCGAAATCTGACGTCGCGTGGGTCGGCGATCCTCGCCGCATGGGCTACCCACGCAAATCGCTCATTTGTCTCGCCGACACACGGTACTACCACGTCATCGCGCGATGTGTACGCCGTGCATGGCTCTGTGGATATGACGATTACGCCGGCAAGGATTATTCGCATCGCAAGCGCTGGATAATGCAGCGACTGCGTTTTCTATCCGAGATCTTTGCCATCGATCTGTGCGCCTACGCGATCATGAGCAACCACTATCATCTGGTGCTGCGAGTGGATCGAGAGCGAGCTGCGCGCCTGACTAAGGAAGAAATCGTGCAACGGTGGACGAAGCTCTTCAAAGCGCCGCTCCCGATCCAACGCTGGAGTGACGGCGACGCCACCGCAGTCGAGCGAGCTGTTGCTGAGCTGATCATTGAGCGCTGGCGCACGCGTCTCATCGATATCAGCTGGTACATGCGCACTCTGAACGAGCATCTCGCTCGTCGCGCGAATGCGGAAGATGAGTGCACCGGCCGATTCTGGGAGGGACGTTTCAAATCGCAGGCGCTGCTCGATGAAGCGGGGCTGTTCACCGCAATGGCGTACGTCGATCTGAATCCGGTGCGAGGTGCAACAGCTCGAACGCCCGAGGAGTCGGAATTTACATCCATCTACGCACGCATTAGGCGGCAAATGTCACAGGCGCGATCGCACTCAAATGCCTCTCGACATAACAAACATCGCGCTCGGTTCGATGCGCCTCCGCTACTTGCGTTCCGCGATGAGGAGCCTGGTCAGCGTCTGAGTTTGCCGATGCGATTCGCAGATTATTTGCAGTTGGTGGACTACACGGGCCGCTGCGCTCGCGCCGATAAGCCTGGCGTCATCGACGCGAAATTAGCGTCCATTCTCGATCGGCTCCAGATCGACCCGGACGTCTGGATAACAACAATGCGTATTGGCGGGAATCGGTTTGGTCGCGCGGTCGGTCGACTGGAGCGGCTGCGAGCACATGCGCGGCGGCTTGGCCAAGCGTGGATCAGGGGAATAGAAATGGCTCAGCGCCTCTATCGCGGAGCCTGAGAATGCAGGGCTCTGAGCGGCCCTTTCGTTCGGACTGGGCCAGCGTTCGTGACGATTTGACAGCAAGCCGGCGAGTTGGCGTGCATCCGTGGTTACAATTTGCATGGCTGTCCAAAATTCAGCTATCCCGCCTGATTACATGGCTGTCCAAATCCAGGATGGATGCGACAGGCGCCCCAATAAGGCGTACACTCGCGCGCCTTTCCCAGTCCGAAGCCCGCGAAGTCCGAGGTTTTCCTTGTCCGCCCCTTCCGATCAGACCCCGGGCGACAGCCCGGCATTCAGTGACCTTGCCCTCAGCGATGCCGTGCTCAAAGCATTGCGTGACGTAGGTTACGAAACTCCCTCGCCGATTCAGGCGGCGACCATCCCTCATTTGCTCGCAGGCAGCGATGTTGTCGGCCAGGCACAGACCGGCACCGGCAAAACGGCGGCGTTCGCGCTGCCCTTGCTGTCCAAGATGGATGTCCAAAATGCCGTGCCTCAGGCGCTGATCCTCGTCCCCACCCGCGAGCTCGCCATCCAAGTTGCCGAGGCGTTCCAGCGTTACGCCACGTACCTGAAAGGTTTTCACGTCCTCCCGGTGTACGGCGGGCAGAGTTACACGCCGCAGTTGCAGAGCCTGCGTCGCGGCGTGCACGTCGTCGTGGCAACGCCTGGCCGCGCGATGGATCACATTAAGCGGGGCACGTTGAATCTGTCCTCGCTGCGGCATCTGGTGCTCGATGAAGCAGATGAAATGCTGCGCATGGGATTCATCGACGATGTCGAGTGGATTCTGGAGCAGGCGCCGGCGCAGCGGCAGATTGCATTGTTCTCCGCAACCATGCCGGCGCAGGTTCGTCGCATAGCTCAGCGACATTTGCGCGAGCCGGCGGAAGTTACGATTCGCAGTAAAACGACCACCGCCAGCCAGATTCGGCAGCGTTATTGGATCGTGAGCGGCATGCATAAGTTGGATGCGTTGACGCGCATTCTCGAGGCCGAATCGTTCGACGCGATGATCGTTTTCGCGCGCACCAAGATCGCGACCGAAGAGTTGGCTGAGCGGCTCGCGGCGCGAGGATTCGCGGTCGAGGCGCTGAATGGTGATATCGCCCAGGCGCAGCGCGAGCGGACGGTCGCGCGGCTGAAATCTGGGCAGATCGATATTGTTGTCGCCACCGACGTGGCGGCGCGCGGCTTGGACGTCGAGCGCGTCAGTCACGTTGTGAACTTCGATGTTCCTTACGATCCCGAGTCGTATGTGCATCGAATCGGTCGGACCGGCCGCGCGGGGCGCAGCGGCGAGGCGATTCTGTTCATCGCGCCTCGTGAAAGAAACATGCTGCGCGTGATCGAGCGCGCGACGCGTCAACAGATCGAACCGATGCAGCTGCCGACCGTCGAGGATGTGAACGAGCGGCGTGTCGCCCGTTTCAACGAAAAGCTGACGGCGGCGATCGAGTCGGGCGCGGGCCAGGTGTTCCTGCCGCTCATCGAAAGTTACGAGCGCGACCACAACGTGCCCGCGACGGAGATCGCCGCGGCGTTGGCGAGCATTGCGCAGGGAGCGACGCCGCTGCTGCTCGATCAGGCCCGCGGATCTGCTTCTCCTTACGGAAGTGGGGATGAAACGTTCCGGCGGAGTGTGGAGAAGCCTGGTCGTGGCAAGCCGCGTCAACGAGATTTCAGCCCAGGCAGCAAGCCCGATCGCCGCGAGCGCGTTACGCGCGACGACCGCGGGACTTTCGAGCGCGACACGTCCGCGCAATCAGAGCCGCTGGCGCCGCCCGCGGAGCCCAAGCAACTCAATCGCCGCGAACGCCGCGCGCTCGAACACGCCCGCCGGTCGGACGAGGGTTCGCAGAACGTGGCTGTCCAAGAAAGCTCCGCCCAGGAGAGCCCCGTCGAGCCCGCCGGCAGGGCAACTGCAAAAGGCATGGGTGTCCAAAAAAGCGGAAAGCGCGAGTCGCGGAACATGGGTGTCCAAGATCGCGTCCAAGATCGCGACGCCCCCGAGACCTACCGAATCGAAGTCGGCCACGTTCACGGCGTGAAGCCGAACAACATCGTCGGCGCCATCGCGAACGAGGTCGGCCTGGAGGGGCGGCGCATCGGGCGCGTGGTGATCAGGGAGGATCACAGCTTTGTCGACCTGCCGGGCGGCATGCCGAAGGAGGTGTTTCGCCAGCTGCAGAAGGTGCGCGTTGCGGGACAGCCGTTACAGATCAGTCGGGCCCTGAAAACTCACGTCGAAAAGCTCCGACGCGAGCGGCCGCCGGCGGGGAAATTTAAGGGAAAACCTCAAGGCGGCGCGCAACGCGGTCGCAAAAAGTAACAGCCCTCAGCGAACGAAGCAGCGCGCCCGCCGGTTCCAAATACTCACGCCGGCGGCACGTCGAACAACGAGAAAAGCCTGTAAAAACAGGCAAAACGCGCGGTCGAAGCGCCCAAAGCAAACGCGACCGACCCCGCCCGCGAATGTGACGTACGTCACTTTCCATTTCCCAATGTTTCTTTTCGGCAGTTGTCACTTCGTCGGCCGACAGCGACGTTGCTGCTAATCGACGACAGGCTTGAGGATCTGCCGCACCCCGCTATGCTCCATCCCGCGTCAAGACGTTGGGTGCCTCTCCGATGGGTAAGGGGCCGCGAAAGCGCGAATATGGCGCCCGACGATCGAACACGGGCCGGCATGGAAAGCCGGTGCCACAGCGGGTGATGGATGTTTCGGCATCGATTCACCTAACTGAAATTTCGTGACCTCCGTGGAGGTCGTTCGCGTGCGCGCGAGCGATGCTGTGGCGGTCCACCCCACAGGAATGTGGGACTCGCTATCGTCAAGGGCAAACCCGTCGAAAGACGGCGACGCAAAGCCACCGGTCTAAAGGGCTCACGCCCGATGACAGCGGGGCTGCCAAATTAGCGAGAGCAAGTCCGTGCGCGGGCACGGCTGTTCTTTGTGTACGCGAGTACACCGGTGATTTGTTGAGATCGCTACCACGCGATCACGTCTGGCCCTTGGAAATTCACGTCGCGTGCCCTGCACACGCGGCAGAAGTAACAAGGGCAGTCAGATGAAGGTCGATTTCGGGAAGTGGGTGCGCCGTGGTGGTTTGGTTGCGCTGGCGATGACGACGGTCATAAGCGCGGGTTGCGGCGGCGGAGGCGGCGGTGGCAGTACCGCGAGCGCTTCCAACAACAGCTCCGGCTCCAGCAGCAACAGCGCCGCCGGCAATACGGCGCCGACGATCAGCGGCTCTCCGGCGACGCAGGCGAACGTGGGCAGCGCCTACTCTGTGACTCCGCAAGCGAACGACGCCGATGGCGACACGCTCGCGTTCTCGATTGCAAACAAGCCGAACTGGGCGCAGTTCAACACCGCGACCGGTCAATTGAGCGGCACGCCGTCCGCGCAGGACACCACTGCTAACATCGTGATCACGGTGAGCGACGGCAAAGCGTCCGCATCGCTGCCCGCGTTCTCCATCACCGTCGGCACCGCCTCTTCGACGCCCGCATCGTCGGCGCCGTCGGGCCCTGGTGTGTCGCTCTCGTGGGATGTGCCGACGCGCACCGAAGACGGCGAGACGCTGCAGGATCTCTCCGGTTATCGCATTCACTACGGCACCAACCAGAACGTGCTCGTGAACTCGATCGAAATTCAGAGCGCGGGTTCGAACACCTTCAAGGTGCAGAACCTGAAGCCGGGCACTTATTACTTTGCAGTGCGCGCCGTGTCCGCGAACGGCACGGAAAGCAAACTGTCGAACATCATCAGCCGCACGGTGAGCTGATCAGCGCTGAGCGAGCAGCGAAAGTCACGGCTTTCGCTGCTCGCACGCATTCAGTCGGCGCTGGCCCCCGCGATATAACGATCCACTTCGCGGCCGAGCAGATCCAGCGGCACGGTACCGCTGCGAAGAACGACGTTGTGAAATTCCTGCGGCGAGAATTTATCGCCGAGCGTGCTGCGAGCCCGGTCGCGCAGTTCCAGGATCTTCAGCTGGCCGATCATATAAGCGCACGCCTGGCCGGGGTTGACCACGTAACGTTCCACTTCGCTCGCCTCGACGCCATAGTCGATCGCCTGCTGGCGCGTCCATTTCTTCGCATGCAGGCCGGTGTCGACCACCAGCCGCCGCGCACGAAACAACTGCGCATCCAGCATGCCGAGCAATCCTTCCGGATCGCCTTCATACCAGCCGTTCTCGGCGACCAGCTTTTCCGCATACAGCGCCCAGCCTTCGGATAGCGCCGAAATGCCGCCGAGCACGCGAGCCTGGCGGAACTTCGGCAGGTCGGTGTTCTCCTGCTCGATGGCAATCTGGAAGTGATGGCCGGGAATCGTTTCGTGATAAACCAGCGTGCGCAGGCCGAACTTGGTCATGCGCTGCGGACGCAACGGCATTTGGAAGATTGCCGAGCGTGAGCCATCGAGCGGCGCGCGATTGTAGTTGGCCGCAGCGCTCGCTTCACGGAAGCGGGGGAACGGCTGCGCGACCACGGCTCCCTTCGGTTGCAGATCGAACAGGGCGGGGCTGCGCTTGAGCGCATCGGCCAGCATGTTATCGATGTCATGCATGATGGCTTCGCGGCTGGCCTCGGAAGTCGGATCCGGATAGTTGAGATCGTCCTTCAACTTCCTGGAGCGATCGGCAACCGAGCCTTCGGTGCGGCCGAGCTTGCGGAAGATTGCATCCATCTCGCCTTCGATGCGCGCCACCTGCTGCAAGCCAATCTGATGAATCTCATCGGCGGTGAGCTTGGTGGTGGTGAAGCGGCTGAGCGCGTACGCATACGCCTGATCGCCGCCCGCGAAACGCCACAGGCCGGCGTCATCGGTCGCTTTGGGCAGCAGGCCTTCCAGCAATGCAATCGCGCGACGCCAGGCCGGATACACCTGGTCGCTCACGATCTTGGTCGCTTGCGACTGCAACTCGGCCCGCTGCGCGGTGCTCAGGCCTTCCATGCCTTGAATGCGCTGGGCAAACGATGTGACGAGCGGATTCTGTGCCGGCGCCGCGTCGCTGAAAGTGCGCATCGACGCCAGCGTCGCTTGCACGATGAAACGCGGCGGAATCATCTTCTTTGCTGCCAGCTGACGCGCTTCGCCGACCGCTTCATCCATGCGCGTGCCGATCTGTTTCATGCGCGCGATGTAATTGATCGCATCGTTCGGCTTCACCAGCGGATGACGCAACGTGAGTGCTTCGACCAGCCCTACGTTCGCGCCAGCGAACTGGTCGAGCGGAAAGTCGAAGTCCAGATACGCTTCGGAGTCCGAGATCGATTGCAGCTGCCATTGCATCAAGTCCGCGGACAGGCGCTGCGATTCGGTCATCTTGTTGCGATCGAACTTCTGCAAGTCAGCCAGGCCGCGACGCGCTTGTTTGATTCGCTCCAGCGTGTACGCCCGTGTGCGCGGCGTGAGTTGTTGTTCGAGACGGCTCTGTTCCTCGCCCGAGAAATATCGCGAGCTCGCGGCGAGATCGGGATTCGCACGCACCCACTCGTCGGCGAAACGCGCGAAGAATGCATCGACGCCCGAGGACTTGGTCTGCGTCGTTTGTGCGAGCGTCAGGGAGGGCGCGAGCAGTGCGCACGTCAATAGCGAAAAGAATCTGGTTCTGAGCATTCCGATCCCCGTTGGTTTTTAGTTGACGAGTGCGAACGTCAAACCGTCGTAGCCCTTGGCGCCCACGGTTTGAAGGGAAGTCGCGCTGACGCGTGGCTCGTTCGACAGCAGCTCATGCAGCTGGCGCACGCCACGGATGTTCGGATCTTTGCTGTTCGCGTCCATGATTCGCCCTTCGCGAATCACGTTGTCGATCACGATCATGCTGCCCGAGCGCGCCAGGCGCAGCGCCCAGCGGAAGTATTCCGGAATGTTCGCCTTGTCGGCATCGATGAACACGAAATCGAACGGGCCGTCGGTGATCTTCGGCAAGGTATCGAGCGCTTTGCCGACGCGGACTTCCACGACTTGCGACACGCCGGCGCGTGCGAGATTTGCACGAGCAACTTCGGCGTGTTTGGGATCGAGCTCCAGCGTGATCAACTTGCCATCGGCGGGCAGCGCTCGCGCGAGCCAGATTGTGCTGTAACCGCCGAGCGTGCCGATCTCCAGAATGCGCCGTGCGCCGACTGAACGCGCCAGCAGATTCAGCAACTTTCCCTGGTTCGGCGCGACGCTGATCGCCGGCAAGCCAGCCGCCGCGGTCGCTTCGAGCGCGGCCTCCAGGCTCGGATCAGCGAGTTGCAGCGTCTCGCTCAAATAGCGATCAACCGAGGTCCACAGTTCTTCACTCATGGGCAACTCCCGCAAATTCGCGGCCACGATGCC
>CAMLEO010000202.1 GCA_946478975.1 uncultured Steroidobacter sp. | reverse complement strand
TACGTCCCTGTAGCTGCTGCTGGGGCCGACTTCCCTGTCGGACCCAAGCCGCCGGATGAACATAGGACCCACCATCCTCCGCCTCAACGAACGGTGACGATGCCGCCCTCCGAAAATAGGTCTCATATTTAACGTACGTGGAAGCGTCAGCAGCAGCTACATGGACGTAACGCACACAGTCCGCGCGTTAGCGCGGACAAGGGCGGTGCGCGGCGCCGGGGAGAGAGACCCCACCCACCTCGGCGACGCGAGCCACCGACCCAAACGCAACAGCTCTTAAGCGTTACTCACCCGAGCCGGCCTCACCTCAACCGGCTGCTGACCCGCCGCGAGATCCTCAGTGGTGAAGTCATCCACATGGATGATCTCCATCACCCGCCGGTCGTAATCGCGAAGCATCGCCGCTTCGGTCTCCGACAGGATCCCCGCCGCGAGCGCCTGCTGAATCTGCCCGGGCAAATCCAACGCCGTCACCTTCCCAGTCTTCACGCCATCGACACGAATGCGCTTCTCCAGCGGCTCGGCCGTCTCGCTGAGCACGAGCGCCTCGTGCAACAACCCGAGCGGATTGTTCGGTTCGACAGTGCGATACACCCCATTGGTCAAACGATCGCGGGTCACAGTGGGATGCAGGATCTGATCGACCAGCTGATGACTCAGCGGATCTGAAGGCGCGTGGTACGTCTGCCCGCGAGGGAAAATAAACAACCGCATGAACCCCGCGATGAAACGATTCGGGAAATTGCGCAGGAAGCTATGCAACTGCTCCTGCGCCTTATACAAGAGGTTGCGGCACGCCCATTCCACCAACGGCAGATCCGCCTCCTGCCGCCCCTGGTTCTCATAATGCTTGAGCACCATCGACGCCAGATACATGCACGACAGCACATCGCCCAACCGCGCCGACAAGCTCTCCTTCTTCTTGAGATACCCGCCGAGCGTCAGCATCGCCACGTCAGTCGCAAAAGCGAACGACGCGCTGAAACGATTGATGTGTTGATAGAAACGTTTGGTCTGCGCCGTATCCGGCACGCGCGAGTAACGCGCAAGGGTCAGCGCCATCACCATCGAACGCACGGCATTGCTGATGGTGAAGCCGATGTGACCAAACAGCGCCGCATCGAAATCCTTCGTGCCTTTGCGCTTGTCCTTCTCGCGCGCCGCATTCATTTCCTTCAGCACGAACGGGTGACAACGAATCGCGCCCTGGCCGAAGATGATCAAGCTGCGCGTGAGCAGGTTCGCGCCTTCGACGGTGATGGCGACCGGCACCAGCTGATAACCACGGCCGAGATAATTCTTCGGGCCGAGGCAGATGCCCTTGCCGCCGTGAACATCCATCGCGTCGTTTGCGACGCTGCGGCCGTACTCGGTGAGGTGATACTTCAGCATCGCTGACGGCACCGACGGCTTTTCGCCACCGTCGATCGCGCCGGCAGTCACCGAGCGAGCGGCATCCATGATGTAAGTGGTGCCGGCCATGCGAGCCAGCACTTCGGCGACGCCTTCGAACTGGCCGACGGAAACATTGAACTGCCGTCGAATGCGGGCGTACGCGCCGCTCGCGAACACGGCGGCTTTTGCCGAGCCGGTGGCGCTCGACGGCAGCGAGATGCAGCGGCCGACGGACAATTGCTCGACCAGCATGCGCCAGCCCTGGCCCGCGTTCTTCACGCCGCCGATCAAATAGTCGAGCGGTACGAACACGTCCTTGCCTTGAATCGGGCCGTTCTGGAACGGCGCATTCAACGGGAAATGACGGCGCCCGATAGTCACGCCCGGCGTGTGACGAGGAATCAAAGCGCACGTGATGCCGTAGTCGGTGCGATCGCCGCCGAGCAGGCGATCCGGATCGAACAGCTTGAACGCGAGGCCGATCACTGTCGCAATCGGTGCGAGCGTGATGTAACGCTTGCTGAAGTTCAGCCGCACACCGACGATCTCTCGGCCTTCAAACATTCCTTTGCACACGACGCCCGTGTCGGGAATCGACGCCGCGTCGGAGCCGGCGCGCGGGCCGGTGAGAGCGAAGCAGGGAACCTCTTCGCCACGAGCGAGGCGGGGCAAGTAATAGTCGCGCTGTTCCTGAGTGCCGTAATGAAGCAGCAGCTCCGCGGGGCCGAGCGAATTCGGCACGGCCACGGTAGAGGCGACGACGCCGGAGCGGCTCGCGAGTTTCACGAGCACGCAGGAGTGCGCGTAGGCGGAGAATTCGAGGCCGCCATATTTCTTTGGGATGATCATCGCGAAGAAACCTTTGCTCTTCACGTAGTCCCAGATGTGCGGCGGCAGGTCGGCGCGACGATGCGTGATGTCCCAATCGTCGACCATGCGGCACAGCTCTTCGCACGGGCCGTCGATGAAGGCCTGCTCTTCGGCAGTGAGCCGCGGAGATGCGGCGGAGAGCAGCTTTTCCCAATCGGGGCCGCCGCTGAACAGCTCGCCGTCCCACCACACCGTGCCGGCTTCGAGCGCGTCCTTTTCGGTTTGTGACATCGACGGCAGCATGCGTCGATACGTGCGCAGGAACGGCCGCGAGATGAAACGAATGCGCAGCGCGTCGATGTTCAAGAACACCAGCACGCCGAGGATGGTCCACAACACGATCAGCCACGGCAGCGACGCGCCACCAAACAATGCGTAGGCGAGCAGGGCGCCGCCATAGCAAAGCGTTGCGGTCAGGAGCGAGGCACGATGATAGGCAAGGATCAGAAAGCCCACCACGAACACGAGAAACCAGATCACGCTGCTCACGGCAATGAACCTCTAGGTGAAGCTATGCGCTAGCCAAGCCGCGGAAGGAAGAAATGTGTTTGGCCGGATTGTCGGACAATGCCCGCCGCGGCATGCCGGGTCGCGCTTGCGCAGGACAGTAACCGTGCGGCGCATGCCAAGCAAGTCATCTACATGCGCGTTTTGTATCGCTAGCGCGTGACCGAGTGCTCGGTTGCGGCGTGTGCCTAGAGAAGTTCGGCACCGAGGTGGGAAGTGGGCTCCCCAGGCGGAGAGCCCACGTGACAAACAGTTAGATCAGCTCTTTCACGCCGTCGCGCTCTTCGAGCAGCTCTTTATGCGTCAGGTCCATGCGCTTGCGGCTGAAGTCGTTGATGCTCAGGCCCTGCACGATCTGGTATTCGCCGTTCTTGCAGGTCACGGGATAACCGTAGATCACGCCTTCGGCAATGCCATAGCTGCCATCCGACGGCACGGCCATGCTGACCCAGTCGCCGTCCGGCGTGCCCAGCACCCAATCGCGGATGTGATCGATCGCGGCCGACGCAGCGGACGCCGCGGAGGACTGGCCACGCGCCTTGATGATTGCCGCGCCGCGCTGTTGCACGACCGGAATGAACGTTTCTTCGTACCACTTCTGATCCACCAGCGACAGCGCCGATTTGCCGTCGACCAGCGCGGTGTGCAGGTCGGGATACTGAGTGGCGGAGTGATTGCCCCAGATCGTGACCTTCTTGATCTTGGTGCTGTGAGAGCCGGTCTTCTCGGCCAGCTGCGACAGCGCACGGTTGTGATCGAGGCGGACCATCGCTGTGAAGTTGCGCTTGTTCAAGCCCGGCGCGTTGCGCTGAGCGATCAGCGCATTCGTGTTCGCCGGGTTGCCGACGACCAGCACGCGCACGTTGCGATTGGCAACGGCATCGAGCGCCTTGCCCTGAGCGGAGAAGATCTGCGCGTTCGCGAGCAGCAGGTCTTTGCGTTCCATGCCCGGGCCGCGCGGCCGCGCGCCGACCAGCAGCGCCACGTCGCAATCCTTGAAAGCCACCTTCGCGTCGTCGGTCGCGACGATCTTGTTGAGCGTCGGGAACGCGCAGTCGTTGAGCTCCATCACCACACCCTGCAACGCTTGCAGCGCCGGCGTGATTTCCAACAAGTGCAGGTTGATGGGCTGATCCGCACCGAGCATCTGGCCAGAGGCGACGCGGAAGGCAAGGGCATAGCCGATCTGGCCGGCGGCGCCGGTGATGGCAACGTTGACGGGCTTTTTCATGGACCGCAGCTCTCCAATTTTTTCGCTACTGCTTGCAATAGGGCCGCAAATTCTAACGTTTCTCGCAGCGCTCGCGGCAGCCTTGCAGCCTTCCTGCAATGTGAACGCAGCCTTCGTATTGCGCGACGGCGTGCTTCGGCAGGGCAATTGGTTGAATCCGTTCAGGAAAATTCCCGACTCATGAATAGACAACGCTCGTCATGCGGGCTGCAGTGAAACTTTTCACGTCATGAAACGTTACGCCTCGTTGTGTGAAGCCCTGACCGCAGCGTTCTGCGAGAGTTAATGCACTAGATGACACGACTCGTCTGCGTCTCCAATCGAATCTCCCTGCCGCGCAAATCCGCCGCACCCGGCGGTCTGGCGATCGGGATCCTGAGCGCTCTGAAGCGCACCGGTGGTCTGTGGTTCGGTTGGGGCGGCGAGACGATCGAGACCGATCCGGGCGAAGCCGACATTCACATTCGCGACGGCGTCACCTACGCCACCATCGATTTGAAACAGTCCGAGTTCGAGCTGTACTACAACGGCTATTCGAACGACGTGCTGTGGCCGTTGTTTCATTATTTTCTCAAAGGCATGCGCTACTCGAACGAGCAGCGCGAGGCGTATGAAAGCGTCAATCGCCTGTTCGCGGCGCGGCTGCAGCCGTTGTTACAACCCCGCGACCTGATCTGGGTGCACGATTATCACCTGATCCCGCTCGGCCGCCGGCTGCGCGAGCTCGGCGTGCAGCGGCCGATCGGATTCTTTCTGCACATTCCATTTCCAAACATCGAAATGCTGCGCGTACTGCCGTGCTACGCGGAGCTGCTGCGCGATCTCACCAGCTACGACGTCATCGGCTTCCAGACGTTGAACGACCTGCGTTCGTTTCATACCGGCATCGAACATTTGTTCGGCAGCGAAGCGATTCGCGGCGACGGGCGCATCCGCATCGGCGACCGCACGATTCGCGCTGAGGTGTTTCCAATCGGAATCGACGTTGCCGGCGTAGAGCAGGAAGCGGCCGAGGCGCTGCCGACGGAAGTGGTTCGGCGCATGACGGACAGCTTGATGGGCCGCTCGTTGATGATGGGTGTGGATCGCCTCGATTACAGCAAAGGCCTGGTCGAGCGCTTCTCCGCGTATCAACAGTTCCTGGAAACGCATCCGGAAAATCTCGGCCGCGTTACATACATTCAGATCGCGCCGTTGTCCCGAACCGACGTGCGTGCGTACGCCGAGATTCGGCAGGCGCTCGAACAAGCGGCGGGCCGCACCAACGGGCGCTTTGCGGATACCGACTGGACGCCGATCCGCTATCTGAATCGCAACTTCCCGCACGGGACATTGATGGGCTTTCTCCGCGCCGCAAAGCTCGGGTTGGTGACGCCTCTGCGCGATGGTATGAACCTGGTCGCGAAAGAATTCGTCGCCGCCCAGGATCCAGCGGATCCCGGCGTGTTGATTCTTTCCAATCTTGCGGGCGCGGCTCGCGAGCTATCGGCGGCGCTGCTCGTGAATCCTTATGACTTGCGCGGTGTGAGTCACGCGCTTCAGGCGGCACTGGCGATGCCACTTTCCGAGCGGCGCGATCGCCATCAGGACATGATGAAGATTCTTCGCCGCAACGACATCGCAGCCTGGGTCCGGCGCTTCATGGAAGCGCTGGAGCAGACTCAAACGAATGAAAGCCGCGTGCGGGTGATCACCGGCACCAAGAGCTAGCTCGGCTTCTCCACCAGGGTCGAATTCACCTGCGGATGCTGATCGACGTAGTACACCCGCTGCGGTGTCGCCAGCATGATGTTGTGCTCGCTGAACCACTGCACCAGGCGCAGGTTGATGTCCTGGAGAATGTCCATGTGCCTGGCGTAATCGTTGGTCAACACGAAGTACACGGCTTCGAAATCGAACGAGGCGGCGCCGATCTTGGCGAAGTGCGAGCGATCGAAGCGGATCGGCTGGTGCGATTCGATGAGCTGGCGGATCTTGCCGGGAATCTCCTGCAGCATGTCCACCGGCGTTTGCTGATCGACGCTGATATTCAGCACCACGCGTCGTTGCAGGAGCCGGCTGTAATTACGCACGCGGCTGCTCAGCAGATTGGCATTCGGCATGATGATCTGCTCGCCGGTCAAGCTGCGCAGTCGGGTGCTCTTCACGCCGATGTATTCCACCGTGCCGTTGAAGTCATCGACCTGCAGCGAATCGCCGATCACGAACGGGCGGTCGAGCGTGATCGACAGCGACGCGAACAGGTCGCCGAGAATGTTTTGAGCCGCGAGCGCGACCGCGATACCGCCGATACCCAGGCCGGCCAGCAGCGGTTTGATCTCGATGCCCAAGTTGTCCAGCGTCAGCAGCAGTACGAACGACCAGATCGTCGCGCGCGCTACGAAGCCAATCACGCCGATCGAGCTCGCGGCCGCTGCGTCGTTGGCCAAGGTCGTGCGTCGCTTGCGTTCCAACGCGCCGAGCACCCCGATCGTCGCCCAGATGCCGATCTGCCAGAACGTGGCGATGGTGAATACGGTTTTCAGCGCGCGAGCTGCGGCCGTGGTCAGCGTCAGCCACTGCGTGCCGACGAATAGTGCCGCCACCAGCAGGAACAGCAGGGTGGTGCGGCTGGCCATGTGCAAGGGCAGCTCGAGCAGCTCGGTCTCGGGCGTCGCCGCCAGCTTTGCGTAACGTGAGCTCAGGCCCCGGCGGATCAACAACAGCAGGAAAAACGTTCCGACAGCGACGCCGGCGGCAACCGTGAGCTGCCACAGCGTGTTGTGCATGTATGTTGTTTCGACCAGCTTCTCGACCGGAGTCATCCAGGCATCTCAACTGTACGGAGCGACGAGGCGCGCCAGGATATCGCGGCCGGCCGCTAGCCTGAAGTCACCAGGCGTAAGGGTCTACGCACACATCTGATAATCTTGCGACGATGCTATTCGAAGCGGAACGATCCGGCGATACCACGACGCTGCGCTTGCGCGGCGGCTGGTGCATCGATCACGTGCGTGAAATCGAAACCGCACTGGCGCAGTTTCCAGCCGGCCGGGATCGTGTCGCGCTCGATTACAGCGGCATCCAAACATTGGACCTGTCCGCTGCATGGCTGCTGCGTGGCTGGCTGGAGCGGGCCCGGTCCGCCGGTGCGAAGGTCGAGTTCGTCGGCCGGCCGCCGTCGCATTTCGAGTTCTTGAACGAGCTGCTCGAACGCAAGGCCGACCAGTCACCCGCACCCGAAGAGCCTCGCGCCCGGCTGCGCGATGCCATGGTCTGGCTGGGCCGGGCCTCGGTCAAGCAGGCGAAACAGACCCGGGACGCGATCGGTTTTTTCGGCCGAATCGCCATGACCCAGCTGCGCGCGCTCCGCACAGTTCATCACCTGCGACTCACCTCGATCACCCGGCACATCTATGAGACCGGGATTCAGGCCATCCCGATCGTGTCGCTGATCGCGTTCCTGATCAGCGTCATCGTCGCTTACCTCGGTGCGCAACAGCTGCGCCAGTTCGGTGCGGAGATTTTCACCGTCGACCTGGTGGCGATCTCGGTGCTGCGTGAGATGGGGGTGCTGCTCACATCCATCATCGTCGCCGGCCGCTCGGGCAGCGCGTTCGCCGCCGAGATCGGCGTGATGCGGCTCAACGATGAGATCGACGCCTTGCAGTCGATGGGCGTGGATCCATACGAAGTGCTGGTGCTGCCGCGCTTGATCGGTTTGCTGATCGCTCTGCCGTTACTCACGATCGTCGCGGACGCGATGGGCCTCGCCGGCGGCGCGCTGCTGTCGTCCGTGCTGTTGGACATCGATTTATCGCAATTCATTCCTCGCGTGCAGGATGCACTGGCGCCGACGACCTTCTGGGCAGGTTTGATCAAGGCGCCGGTGTTCGCGATGCTGATTGCGCTGGTCGGCACCTATCGCGGCCTGCAGGTGCGAGACTCCTCGCGTGAGCTGGGTCGTTTGACGACCGTCGCAGTGGTGCAATCGATCTTCCTGGTGATCTTCGCCGACGCGATCTTTGCAGTGGTGTTCGTGGAGCTGGATTTCTAGGTCAATGAGCGCCGCCCAACCCACACCGGTGATTTCGGTGCGCAACCTGGTGAACCGCTTCGGCGCCCAGGTCGTGCACGATGGCGTCAACCTGGATGTGATGCCGGGTGAAGTGCTGGGCATCGTCGGCGGCTCGGGCACCGGCAAGTCGGTGCTGCTCAGGACCATGCTCGGCCTGCAGCGGCCGGCCTCGGGGCAGATCCTGGTCGAAGGCCGCGATATCACCTGCATGAGCAACGCGGAACTGCTCTCCGTCAAGCGGCGTTATGGCGTGACCTTCCAACATGGCGCGCTGTTCAGCTCGCTGAGCGTGGCAGAAAACATTCAACTGCCCATTCGCGAGTACTTCGATGCCTCGCCAGAGGCGCTGGAGGCATTGACCGAGCTCAGGTTGCGAATGGTGGGTCTGCCGGTGGATGCCGGCGTGAAGCTGCCGGCGCAGCTGTCGGGCGGCATGGTCAAGCGTGCCGCGCTGGCCCGTGCGCTGGCGCTGGATCCCGCGTTGCTGTTTCTGGACGAGCCGACCGCCGGCCTGGATCCGATCTCCGCCGCCGGTTTTGACGAGCTGGTGATGTATCTGCAGCGCGGCCTCAAGCTGACCATCGTCATGATCACGCACGACCTGGATACGCTGCTCGCCACCTGCAGCCGCGTGGCGGTGCTGGTTGACAGAAAAATCGTGGTCGATACCCTCGCTGGCATCATGAACAATCCGCATCCGTGGATTCAGGAGTACTTCCATGGCCCTCGGGCCCGGGCGGCGCAAGCTGCGGGCGGCGCAGGCAAGTAACCCGCCATGGAAAGAGACGCTCACTATGTCGCCGTCGGCGCGTTCATTCTGCTGGTAGTCGCCTTCGCAGTCGGCTTCGTGCTGTGGTACACGGACGCCAACGACGGCCTGGTCTACGAACGTTACGAGATTTATTTCACCGGCTCGGTCAGCGGCCTGGATCGCGGCAGCCCGGTGCGTTTCCTCGGCGTCGACGTCGGGCGTGTCCGGCGTTTGACGATCGATAAGAAGGATCCCACCCGCGTCCAGGTGGTGGTGGAGATCGACGAGAACGCGCCGGTGTCGGCAGCCACGCGCGCCAGCCTCGGCCTGCAGGGCGTCACCGGCCTGCTCTATGTGAATCTCAAGGAACAAAGCGATGTGGATCGGAGCGCGCCGTTGCGCAAGGGTTCGCAATATCCCGTGATCGAGTCGGTCGAGTCGGATTTCGATGCCTTCCTCGCCAGCCTGCCCGAGCTGATGGGTCGCGCGAACACGCTGTTGGAACGTTTCTCGCGCGTGGTCTCGGACGAAAATCTCGACGGCATCGCCGACACCATCAAGAGCCTGCGCGATACAGTAAAGACCATGCCGCAAACGTCGAAGGACGTGCAGCAGCTGGTCGCCGAGCTGCGTGCCACGGTTGCTGAGATTCACGGCGCGTCCGAGTCGTTGCGAGCGATGACCGATGAGTCGCGCCCCGAAGTGAAAGCTGCGCTCCAGCGCATGAACGATGTTGCCAACAATCTGGCCGATGCTTCGTCGCGGGTCGATCGCTTCACCAAACAAAGCGAAGTGCAGCTGGGCAACTTCAGCGAACAAGGGTTGTTCGAGCTCGAGCGCCTGATGCGCGAGACGCGCCAGGCCGCGCGGGAATTTCGAGACCTGTCGCGCAGCTTGCAGGAAAACCCGTCGCAGATTCTGTATGAGCCGCCGGAGAGCGGCGTCGAGATCAAGCCATGAACCAAGGGATCGCGGCCGCCGCGCTGGCGTTGTTTTGCTCCGGCTGCACCGGATCGTTGTTCGACAGCGATCTGCCGGTGCCGACGAGCTATGTGATCGCCTCGGCGCCGCCGGGCTCGATCAGCGGCGTGCCGACCACGCAGGTGGATGTTTCCATCGGCCGGCCTGACTTTGCGCCCGGTCTGGATACCGATCGCATCGCTGTGCTCAAAGGACGGCAGCTCGATTATTACCGCGGCGTTCGCTGGGGCAGCCGCAGCGTCGAGGTCGTGCAGAGCATGCTCGTCAGCAGTCTCAACGATCAGCATTTGTTTCGCAGCGTGACGGCGGAGCAGGCGCGGGTCGCAACCGACTACATGCTGGATGTCGAAGTGCGTCACTTCGAATCCAGCTACGCCAAAGGCGGGCCGGAAGCGCATGTGATGATCATCGGCCGGCTGATTCGCGTGTACGATCGCAAGCTGGTCACTACCGTGACGGGCGAAGCGCGGATTGCCGCAACTGAAGAGCGCATGGCCGCGGTGACGCAGGCCTTCGAAGCAGCCTCACAGAAGGTCGCGCTCGACCTGGCCCGCCAGGCGGCGATTGCGGTCGCTGACGATGGGCCCGTGCTCCGTAAAGCGCGCGGCGAAATCAGCGACGCTCGGACCAAAAACGAAACTCAGCCGGAATGATTGCTCTCGCCTGAAGGGCCACTCGATGGAATTTGGAGTGCAACGATGGTTGCTGATCGTAAGCGCCGGACTGTGCTGGCTGACGGCCGCGCATGCCGACGATCGCGACTTCTCCGGCACCGTCGCCCGGATCTTCGACGGCGACAGCTTCCTGGTGCGGCCGGCCAAAGCCGGCAAGAAAAAGGGGCGCGACATCGATGTTCGCCTGCAGGACATCGACGCGCCGGAGAAAAGCCAGCCGTACGGCAACACTGCGCGCGCCGCTCTGGTCGATTTGATCGCCGACCGCGATGTGTTTGTCGATGTGATCGACACCGACCGCTACGGCCGGAAGATCGTGCGCGTGTTTCGTGAGCCCGACCGGCTCGATGTCATCAAAGCCATGGTGCGCGACGGCCACGTTTGGGTTTATCGCCGCACCGTGCACGACACATCGTTGATCGAGCTGGAAGATGCGGCGCGCGCCGCGCATCGCGGTTTGTGGACCCTGCCGGACGAAGATCTGATGCCGCCCTGGCAATACAGATATCTCAAGCGCAAGAACAAAAAGACGCCCACCAACGTAATGTTTCTGACCAGTCAGCTCACCTCGTTAGAAGGTGCTGAGGCCGGTGGCTTCCATGAGCCGATAACGCCAGTAACGGCCGGTATCGTCATCCCGCCAGGCGCCATAGGCGGCGGTGAAGCTGGTGCCGGGTGGCCCGTCGTTGTTCCACAGCCGGTCGAAGTAGCTGATCATCTCCAGCGCTAGCGGCGAGTCGGCGCGCATTTCCAGCGCCACGTTCGCTTCCAGATTGTAGTTGCCGATGTTGCGGCGGGTGAGATTCGCCGAGCCCAGCGACGCGATCAAACGTTCGCCATGTTTGATCAGCGCGAGCTTGGTGTGGAACTGCTCGCCGTGAGTGCGATACCAGCGCACCTGGATCTTTTCTTTGCTGTCCTTCACCAGCTCGGACGCGACCGGCCGATTCGGCACGCCGTCCTTCTGTCGTCCGAACGCGTCGCGATTGGGGTCCAGGATCAGCCGCACCGTCGCACCTCTCGAAGCCGAGCGCAGCAGCGCGTCGACGATCTTGCGATCGGAGATATAAAACGTGGCGATGTCGATCGCGTCGCCATTGCGCGTCGTATCGATCGCATCCAGCAGATGACTGCGAATGGCCTCTTCGGTGAGAAATGCCAGCTGCACCGGCGGCTCCAGCATCGGCTGCTTGGGCTCGCTCGGCGTCGACGCGTACACGTGACCTTTCCAACCCGAGAAACGCGCCACTGCCATTTCACTATCCAGGATGCGTTCCGCAAGCGGGCCGTTGAAATGAACTGCGACGTTGGAATGCGCGCTGCTGCCGTCATGCGGATTCGCCGATGTCACCAGCGCCGTCAGCGTGCCGTCGCTGCGATCTGCAACGATGACCTTGCGATGATTGGCTTTGAAATTCAGCAGCGCCAGCCAGCTGCGCAGCGTGATCGGCCTGCCGCCCGCGTCGGCATTCACGAACGGATTCATCATCGAGCCGCCGTCCGGCGAGTTGCCCCACCATTGCAGGAACATGCGCCACAGCGACGAATACAACGGGTTGGAATCGCGTAGCTCATCGAGATCGGTTGTTACAACGTCGATGCCTGCAGCGCGCAGCTCGTTCAACAGCTGCGAAGGCATGCCGCCGTAGATGTCGTTGATGGGATCGGTGATCAACAGGATCGACAGCTCGGGCCTGGCTTTCTTGCGCGCCAGTAAGCGATCGACAAGCTGACGGCTCAACGGGCGATGCACGCCTTCGGCTGCACCCATCATGTCGTTGAGCAGGAAAAAGTCCGCGACCACGAACGACTCGGATTCGTCGACGATCCGAAACACCTCGTCGAAAATGCGCTGTTCGTGAATGGCCGTGCCGTTCGGCGTGAGCGTGGTCAAGTCGTACAGGAACTGCACGTCCTCGGCCTGGGCACCGATCAACGGCGTGCTCACATTCGTGCCCGGCGGCATGGGCTTGACGACATTCCAGCCCGCGACCGCGGCCCACCAGGCGATGAATGCCCAGCCGATCCAGCGCTTGCGAAAGCGCCGCGAAGTCCTGGTCGGCTCGGTTTCTACTTCTACTTGGCCATCCATATGCGGATTGTAGAGAGGCGCGCCACGGAACGCCGCAAGCGCGTATCAGTTCTGCGATGAGGTCGGATTATTTGTTCCAGCCGCGTTCGCGGGCCGCTTGTTCCTGGGCTTTGTCCAATGCGTCGCCTTCCATAACGTCGTCGATCGCGGTCAGAATCGTCGGCGGCATCTCCGAGCCCGCCATGCGATATTCGCCGCCGGTGGCATGCGCTCCCGCTTGATTCAAAGCTCGCACTCGCCACTGGCCGTCTTCGCGACATGCAAACCCGGCGGAGCTGTCGGCAGTGAAGCTGCGGCAGTAATTGCCGCCTTTGGCTTTGAAGCTCAACCCGATTCGCACGGCATCGTTCGGCGCCGTGCCGCTCAGTTGATCGTCGAGCGCGGCCGAAAGCGCTCCGCTGGCGAGGATGCCGCTCGATGTCGTTGCAAACATATCTGACTGATCACGCCGCAGTTCGGAACGACCGGCCAGCACGCCGATGAGCAGACTGGCGGCGATCGCGGTCCACTGCGGCCACGACCAGGTGCTCGAAGGTTTGCTGACTGTTTTAGCGGCCCGCGCGGCGTTCAGGTCAGTCACTTTCGCGGAGCGCGCGCCCACCGCGCATGACGTTAGGACCGTGATCGACGATCTGC
>CAMLEO010000201.1 GCA_946478975.1 uncultured Steroidobacter sp. | reverse complement strand
CGTTGCACGGCCTGATGCGCGTTCGTGCGTTCACTCAGGACGACGGCCACAGCTTCTGCTCGGTCGAACAGCTGTTCGATGAAGCGGTCGAGTTGACCAAGGTGATTCTCGGCATCTATGCCGACTTCGGCTTCACCGACGTGCGGATCAAATTCTCGGATCGTCCGGCGAAGCGCGTCGGCGCCGACGAGGTCTGGGACAAGGCCGAGGCGGCGCTCAAGCAAGCCGTCAGCGCGGCCGGTCTCGAATACACATTGAACCCGGGCGAGGGCGCGTTCTACGGACCGAAGCTTGAATTTGTCCTGCGCGACGCCATTGGACGCGACTGGCAATGTGGCACGCTGCAGGTCGACCTGAACATGCCTGGCCGGCTCGGCGCCACGTTCATCGGCGAGGACGGCCAGAAGCACACGCCGGTGATGCTGCACCGGGCGATGTTCGGTTCGCTGGAGCGTTTCACCGGTATTTTGATCGAGCACTTTGCGGGCAAGCTGCCGACCTGGCTCGCGCCGGTGCAGGCGGTCGTGATGAATATCACGGACGCTCAGGCCGAGTATGTCGGTCGCGTGACTGAAAGCCTGAAAAATCAGGGGCTTCGCGTGACCTCAGACTTGCGCAATGAAAAGGTCGGCTTTAAGATTCGCGAACACACCCTGCAGCGGGTGCCGTACCTATTGGTAGCGGGCGACCGCGAAGCAGGTTCAAATTCTCTGGCCGTGCGCACGCGTAATGGCAAAGACCTGGGAGCAATGCCCGTTGAGGTCATTGCTCAAAAGCTTGCCGAAGAAGTTGCGAGCCGTGGCCGGACCGTTTTGGAGGTATAACGCATCGCTGCTCCCATAGGAAAGCGCGTCCGGCGCAATGAAGAGATCACGTCGCCCCAGTTGCGTGTGATCGATGCTGCAGGCGAGCAGATCGGCGTCATCAGCCGCTTTGAAGCGCTGGAGATGGCGAAGACTGCCGAGCTGGACCTGGTGGAGGTCTCGCCGACCGCCGAGCCGCCGGTCTGTCGCATCATGGACTTTGGCAAATTCCTGTTCGAACAGAACAAGAAGGCGCACGCAGCGAAGCGCAAGCAGAAGCAGATCCAGATCAAGGAAGTGAAGTTTCGCCCCGGCACCGAAGAGGGCGACTATCAGGTGAAGATGCGCAACCTGATCCGCTTCCTGCAGGAAGGCGACAAGGCGAAAGTGACCATGCGCTTCCGCGGCCGCGAAATGGCCCACCAGGAAGTCGGTCGCGAATTGTTGACGCGCGTCCAGAACGACCTGGCGCCGTACGCTACAGTTGAGCAGAACCCGCTCATGGAAGGGCGGCAGATGGTGATGATGTTCGGGCCTAAGAAGAAGTAGGCCGCCGGAACATACAAGCAGCCCTCTTGGGCTGCCACAAGCGAACAGCAATGCTTCGAGAGAAGCGGCGCTGTCCCGCCTGACGGGGCGTCGTCATTTTTCACGAATGGGACGCACCTCAAGGGCTAACAAGTAGTTGAGTAATTTCGATGCCTAAGTTGAAGACCAACCGGGCAGCGGCGAAGCGTTTTCGCCAGACTGCCAAAGGGTTCAAGCGAACCCAATCGCACCGCCGTCACATCCTCACCAAGAAGCCGAGCAAGCGTAAGCGTCAGCTGCGCGCGCCCTCGATGGTCGCGAAGCAGGACCTGGTGCGCATGGAGCAGCTGCTCCCCAACGCGAAGTGAGGAGATAAACCATGGCACGCGTTAAAAGAGGCGTCATCGCTGGCGCACGTCACAAGAAAATTCTCAAGAAGGCGAAGGGCTATTACAACGCCCGTCGCAAAGTCTTCCGCGCCGCTAAGCAGGCCGTCATCAAGGCTGGCCAATATGCTTATCGCGATCGCAAGACCAACAAGCGTAACTTCCGCGCTTTGTGGATCACGCGCATCAATGCCGAAGCGCGCGTTCACGGCTTGTCTTACAGCAAGCTGATCGCGGGCTTGAACCTCGCCGGTCTCACGATCGATCGCAAGGTGCTGGCCGACATCGCGATGAACGATCCGGCGGCGTTTGCGGTCATCGCACAGAAGGCGCGGGACAGCCTGCTGAAGAAAGCAGCCTGATCCGCGGGCCTGGCCCGAAAGCCGAGTCGAGTGAATCGGGCGTCCACTGGGCGCCCGATTCGTCTCTAAACCCTGTATTGTTCGGTCACTATGAACGCAGTTGTTCGTTACGAGGATCTTCCAGCGCTCGTCGACGCGTCCCGCTCGGCAATCGCTGTGTGCGGCACCATCGAGGACCTCGAACAGATTCGTGTCAGTGTGCTCGGCAAGAAAGGTTCGGTCACCGAGTTGTTGAAATCGCTCGGCGCGATGGATCCCGAGGCGCGGCGTACCGCCGGCGCCAAGATCAACGAAGCGAAACAAGCATTGACGGCTGCGCTCGATGAGCGCCGTGCCGCTCTCGAAGCGGAGAAACTCGCCGCGCAGCTCGCGAGCGATGCCGTCGATGTGACATTGCCGGGTCGCGGACAGGCGACCGGCGGCTTGCATCCTGTGACTCGCGTGCGTCGTCGCATCGAGCAGATCTTCCGTAACGCCGGCTTCACGATTGCCGACGGTCCGGAGATCGAAGACGACTGGCACAACTTCGGCGCGCTGAATATTCCGGAGAATCATCCGGCGCGCGCCATGCACGACACGTTTTATTTTCCGGACGGCAAGCTGCTGCGTACTCACACCTCGCCGGTACAGGTGCGCGCGATGGAGCAGAAGAAGCCGCCGATCCGCGTGATCGCGCCCGGCCGCGTGTATCGCAACGACTCGGATATGACGCACACGCCGATGTTCCATCAGGTCGAAGGCTTGGTGGTGGATGAGGGCATCACGTTCGCCAATCTCAAGGCGGTCCTGCATGGCTTCATGCGTGAGCTGTTCGAGAAGGACGTGAAGATGCGTCTGCGTCCGTCGTACTTCCCGTTCACCGAGCCGTCCGCGGAAGTGGATATTTCCTGCGTGTCCTGCGGCGGGTCCGGCTGTCGCGTTTGCAAACAAACCGGCTGGGTCGAAGTCGCCGGCTGCGGCGTCGTGCACCCGAACGTGTTGAAGGCAGTGAACGTCGATCCGGAGCGCTACACCGGTTACGCGTTCGGCATGGGCATCGATCGCCTGACGATGCTCCGTTACAACGTGAACGACATTCGCCTGTACTTCGAAAACGACCTGCGGTTCCTCAAGCAGTTCGCTTGAGCGCGGCGTAACCAAGAACCTGGCAGGATTGTTTCAAGCATGAAGATCAGTCTGAACTGGTTGCGTGACTGGGCCGACACCGGCGCTGACGTTCCGGCGCTCGCGCACGCGTTGACGATGGCGGGCCTGGAGATCGAAGGCATTCATCCCGCCGGTCCAAAGCTGAGCGGTGTCGTCGTCGGCGAAGTGAAGTCCGTGACCAAGCATCCGGACGCCGAGAAGCTGAATGTTTGCTCCGTCTCCACCGGCACCGAAGAGCTGCAGATCGTTTGCGGTGCGCCCAATGTGCGCGTTGGCATGAAGGCACCGCTCGCGACGATTGGCGCGAAGCTGCCGAACGGCACTGAGATCAAGCGGGCGAAACTGCGCGGCGTCGAGTCGTTCGGCATGTTGTGCTCGGCTCGCGAGCTCGGCTTGAACGATGAAGCGTCTGGCTTGTTCGATCTGCCGGCGGACCTGAAGGTCGGCCAGGAACTGGTTGCGGCACTCGGCCTCGACGACACCGTGTTCGAAGTGAATCTCACGCCGAACCGCGGCGATTGCATGAGCGTGCAGGGCGTTGCGCGAGAAGTCGCAGCAGCTCGCAATCAACCTTTGCATCCGCCGAAGATCGAGCCGGTCAAAGCCGAGATCGATGAAACATTCCCGGTGCGCCTCGAAGGCGCCGGCTGCTGGAAGTTCGTCAGCCGTGTGATTCGCGGCGTGCGTCCGAATGCGGCGTCGCCGTTCTGGATGCAGGAACGCCTGCGTCGCGCCGGTCTGCGGCCGATCAGCGCGATCGTCGATGTGACCAATTACGTGATGCTCGAACTGGGCGCGCCGATGCATGCGTACGATCTTCGCCAGGTTCACGAGCGCATCAACGTGCGCTTCGCGAAAGCGGGGGAGAAGCTCAAACTGCTCGACGGCCGTGAGATCGAGCTCACGCCGGATGTGCTGGTGATCGCGGACGAGCGTTCCATCATCGGTCTCGCGGGCATCATGGGCGGCGAGCATTCCGGCATCGCCAACGACACGGTCGATGTGCTGCTCGAATGTGCGTTCTTCGATCCCAACGTCGTCGCCGGTCGCGGCCGTCGTTACGGCTTGATCACGGACGCCTCGCAACGTTTCGAACGCGGCGTCGATCCCGTACTGCAGGAGCGCACGATTGAGCGCGCCACGCGGCTGATTCTCGACAGCGCCGGCGGCAAAGCGGGTCCGCTCGTCGTTACGCGCGCGAAGGAAAATTATCCGCCGGCACCGCCGATTCGTTTGCGTCATCAGCGCGTCGAGCACGTCCTTGGCGTGAAGATTGGCGCGGACATCGTGCAGTCGCTGCTGACTCGTCTCGGCATGAAAGTGACCGGCGCTGCGGGCGAGTGGCAAGTCACGCCGCCGACGTGGCGTTTCGATGTTCGCATCGAAGAAGATTTGATCGAAGAAGTCGCGCGTCAGTTCGGCTTCGACAATATTCCGGAGCAGCCGGAGTTCGGTGCGCACGAGATTGCGCCGTGGACCGAGGCGCGCGTTCGTAACGAACGGGCCAGCGATTTGCTCGTCGATCGCGGCTATCAGGAAGCGATCAACTACGCGTTCACGGAAGGCACCGCGCAAACTGCCTTGTGCCAGGAGTCGGGGATCGTACTTGCGAATGCGATCTCGGCCGAGTTCGGTGTCATGCGCGTGTCGCTGTGGCCCGGTTTGCTTCAGGCCGTCGGCAGCAATCAGCGGCGTCAGCAAACGCGCGTTCGTTTGTTCGAACTCGGCCGTCGTTATGCCGTTGGTGGCGAAACGGAAGTGATCGCGGGTGTCGCGACCGGTTCGGCGTTGCCGGAGCAGTGGGGCAGCGAGGCGACCAAGATCGACTTCTTCGACGTGAAGTCGGATGTCGAAGCGCTGCTGGCACTGACCGGCGCGGCCCAGGAATTCCGCTTCGTGCCCGAAAAGCACCCGGCGCTCCATCCCGGCCAGTCCGCCCGGATATATCGCGGGGAACGCGCAGTAGGGTGGATCGGGGCGGTTCACCCCGAGCACATCCGCCGCCTGGATTTGACATATCCGGTGTTCGTGTTCGAGCTCGAAACCGCGGCCGGGCTGGCGGCGGTGGTGCCCGAATTCCAGGAGATCTCCCGATACCCGGCCATTCGCCGCGATATTGCCGCGATCGTCGACGAAGCTTTGCCGGTGGAGGCGCTGCTGAACACGGCCCGTGCCAGCGCGGGCGGTTTGCTGAAGGACCTGACGGTGCTCTCCGTCTATCGCGGTCATCAGCTGCAGAATGGCAAGAAAAGCATAGCCTTAGCACTGCAATTGCAGGATACTTCCCGCACGCTCACGGACAACGAAGCCGACGCCCTCGTGGCGCAGGTCGTCGCACAACTGGGCCGCGAGCACAACGCCACCCTCCGGGATAAATGAGCGGGACGACAGCATGGCACTCACCAAAGCGGAGATCGCAGAAGCGTTGTTCGATCAGCTGGGTCTCAACAAGCGTGAAGCCCGCGAGCTGGTCGATCTGTTTTTCGAAGAGCTGCGCGCCTCGTTGTCGACCGGCGAGCAGGTCAAGCTGTCCGGCTTCGGCAATTTCGATTTGCGTGACAAGAACCAGCGCCCCGGGCGCAACCCGAAGACCGGCGAGGAGATTCCCATCAGCGCCCGCCGCGTCGTCACATTCCGCCCTGGCCAGAAACTGAAAGCCCGAGTCGAGGCGTATGCTGGAAGCAGGCAATAACAGCGAGCTGCCGGCGATCCCCGGCAAGCGCTACTTCACCATCGGCGAAGTAAGCGAGCTGTGCGGCGTCAAGCCGCACGTGCTGCGCTACTGGGAGCAGGAATTTCCCCAGCTCAAGCCCGTGAAGCGGCGCGGCAACCGCCGTTATTACCAGCGCCAGGACGTGCTCGTGATTCGCCAGATCCGTTCGTTGCTGTACGAACAGGGCTTCACCATCGGCGGCGCCCGCAATCGCCTGCAAGGCGACGAAGCGCGCGACGATCTCACCCAGGCACAGCAGATCGTTCGCCAGATCCGCGTCGAGCTGGAAGAAGTTTTGCGGATCCTGCGCCGCTGAACCGGCGAGTACGTCTCGATGGCTGCACAGCCATCATTCAACGCCATGCGATCTTCATCGTTGAGTGCGGCAAATCGTCGAGACCTGATTTTCTCCTGCCGTGAAGTGGATGAAGGCAGGAGGGGACGACTTTGCGCCGAAGTCTGTCGTTCTAAATTATTGAATTGATTGGTCGGGACGGCGAGATTCGAACTCGCGACCCCTTGCACCCCATGCAGTCTGTGACTGCATTGGATTGAAATCACATGAAATGAACTGACATAGCAAAGCCCTAGTTTGCCCGAGTCCGACGCTCGTCACATCGTCCCGTGTCATTTCATCCTATTTCGGATAAAGTGGACACAAGGCGGACACAAAACTGAGGGACCGGACTTTGAATGATGTAGCGAATCGTCGCGAGCAGAAAGAGCGGACACAACCGCCCCGGCTCGTCCCTACTCGTGTAGCGGCACTCCCGCCCGGAACTTACACAGATCCGGGACAGACCGGCTTGCAGCTTCGTGTTCGAGAGAAACAGGTCGGCAAGGCAACGCGGACATGGTTGCTGCGCTTCAAGTTCAAGAGCGAGGAAACGCGCATCGTCCTCGGTCACTTCCCGGAAACGTCGCTTGACGTGGCCCGCGGCGAAGCGCGCCGATATCGCGAACTGGCTGCGCAAGGTATAGACCCTCGCCGGGCGCGTGCCAGGCGCCGCGACCGTCCTGCTCCTAACTCTTTGGCCGCAACACCGGCTAAGGCTGGCGACAAGCACACCATCGAGTTCCTGGTCTCGGAGTTCGTCGAGCGCTATGTGCGTCCGACGCGTAAGCGTCCCGAGTACGCTGAGCGCCTCTTGCATAAGGACGTGCTGCCCGAATGGCGGGGGCGCGACGCGCGCACGATCGAACCGCACGAGGTCATTGAACTGTTGGACAAGATTGTCGACCGCGGCTCAACGGTCCTGGCGAATCGCGTCGCCGCCCTACTTGGCCAGCTCTTCAAGTTCGGCATCCATCGTCGCATCGTCACCGCCACCCCGGTGCAGCTGCTCTACCGTCCAGGCGGCAAGGAAAAGCCACGCGAGCGCAGCCTGTCCGATGATGAACTCAAGGCGCTGCTGACGAGCCTCGATGATCTGGCGCGATCGACTCGCACCGCTCATGTACTGCGAATCCTGCTCTTAACTGGCCAGCGCCGGAGTGAAATCGCGCTGGCACTCTGGTCGAACGTCGACCTCAACGCTAGAACGTGGCTCATCCCGGATGTCGACGCGAAGACCGGCCGCGGGCACGTCGTTCCACTCTCAGACTTGGCAGTCGATGAGTTCCAAGTGCTGAAGCGATTGGCCAAACGCTCGCCCTTCGTGTTCCCAAACGACGATGGATCAGCGCCAGCCGATCCAAAGCTCGTCACGCGCAGCGTGGCGCGATATCAGGCAACTTTTCAGGAGTTGGGCATCAAGCCCTTCACGCCGCACGACCTGCGCCGCACGTGCCGTACTGGACTGGCGCGCCTAAAGATCCAACCACACGTCGCCGAACGAGTGCTTAATCACGCACAGGAAAAGATCGCCGGGACGTACGACGTTTGGGAGTACATGGAAGAGAAGCGCGAGGCACTGGACAAATGGGCTCAACATCTCGCCAGACTCGTCCACGTTTAAACGCCACCGCTAGAACCGACACGACCTAGGAAATCGCGCCAGAGGATCGGTCCACGGTTCGACACTACTTTGCGCCTCACACGCTTTCAACCGCAGTGAGGATTCTGCAAGTGGTTTACAACGTTCGCCCCAACCGAGAAGTGGATCGATCGCTGCGCCCTGCGAAGGCCATGCAGTTGGCCCGATACGCCGCCAACTCGGTTTCAGCCGACGAGCGCGAACTATGGTCGGCGCGCGACATCATGCATCGCTGGAACATCAGCGAGGCAACGTTCTGGCGATACCGCAAGAAAGGTTACGTTCCGGCGCCTGACGCGAAGATCGGCCCGCATGCTGCTTGGTATCGTCAGACGATTTTGGCCGTTGAGCGCAGCAAGGCGACGGCTACCGCATGACGTGGCTGCGAAAGAAAAAACCCAAGGTCGCCGGCCAGCAACCTTGGGTTGAGAGCAAAAACCGAACTGAACGAATTGAGCAAGCGCAGAGTACTCGCCGCAGGTGCTCTCCGACTCTGGCGGGATTTCCGATTGCCTCCTATGACCGCGAGCTACGGCGCTTTGCACGCCTGGTCATCGCGCCACGACTGACCAAGTACTCCACGCTCGGGCAACTGAACGCGCATCGATGGCTAGCGGCGCAACGCGTTGCTATTGCAGCCATAATGCGTCGACGATTGATGGCAGTGGATGAGGTTGCGAACGGTCTTGCCGGCATCGCTTTACGATCGCCGCCGCCGGTGTTCCACTTCGATCGCATGGACGCCGATCGGCTGTTCCTCGATATCGAGCATGTGCTTCGAGACCCGGCCGAGAGGACGCAAGCGTGAGCACCGACAGCGTCGCGGAGATTGCAAAATACTTCTCGCCCGAGGCGAAGCGCGCGAACCGTGAAGCATATGAGCGAGACGAGGCCGAAAAGCGGCGCGCCGAACAAAAGGCGGAGAACGAGCGCATTCAGGATCTGTCTTACCCCACGCTGCCGCAGATCATGACCGTCGAAGACATGCTGGCGGATTGCGTGTGGATCGCAACCGGCAGTCAGGTTGGGCGAATCAGCAATCCAAAGGCTGTGCTCTCGTTTGGGGAGTTTGCGGATCTGACCGCCGCGTCGGCTCCAGTGTTAGGTAAGCGGCAACAATTGCATGCCGAACAATGGAAGCGACACCACCTGCGGCGGACAGTTTACGCGCGGACTTTCCATGCTGGTGCTGACATCTTTTGCGCTGATCCCGATGGACAGCCGGCGCTCAACTCATGGCGACCAATAGAGCGCCAGCGAGCAACGCGATGTATTGAAGCATTCCTGGAACAGGTTTCTTATTTATTCCCCGATGAGGACGAGTGCGGCGCATTCCTTGATTGGCTCGCGCATATCGAGCAGGAGCCTGGAGTGCTGCCACATTACGGGTGGCTACACGTTGCATCTCACACAGGCACGGGTCGCAATTGGCTTGCAAGTGTTCTGGCACGCGTTTGGTGTGGCTATGTCGCTCCAAATGTTGACCTTCCTGCGCTGCTTGATTCTCAGTTCAACGGCCAACTGGCGGGCCGTGTGTTGGCGATCGTTGATGAAGTGCAAGAAGCCGCTGGCGAGAACCCGTATCGACACACGAACAAATTGAAGTCGCTCGTTAACGCGGAATATCGGGAAGTCAATCCGAAATTCGGCCGCCAGTACCGCGAGCACAACGCATGCCGATGGCTGGTATTCAGCAATCACGATAACGCTCTGCCTCTGAACGATACCGACCGTCGCTGGCGAGTGGTTCGACACAACGCCGAACCGCGCACCGCAGAGGAATACGTTGAGCTGTATGGATTGCTTGCAGATTCCGAGTTCATCAACTCAATCGGAGTGTTCCTGCGAGAACGGGAAATCATCGACTTCAATCCTGGAGCTCGACCGCCGATGAATGCCGCGAAAAAATGTGCGATCGAAGCCTCAAAATCACTGACGCAGAAATACGCAGCTGAACTAGTTCGCAGCTGGCCGGCAGACATTGTTACGAATGCCGACGCAGCCGAAGTTCTGTCAGAAGACAGAGAGCACAGCCTTACGCCAGCGATGCGGCGCGCGCTCGAAGAACTGGGTTGCGCGAGCGTTTCTCGGCCAGTTTGGGTGAGAGGAAAAGCGCAGAGAGCGTGGATTCTCCGAAATCGCCAGCGATGGGAAAGCGAGGCTGCCAGCGAGATTGTTCGCGAGCTTGAGCGGGCGTGCTCAGTTGATACGTACGTGCGGGCTGCGTCCGAGGTACTGAGCCACGCAATCGGCCGCGAAGATATTCCGTTCTAACGAAATTGGTTTTCCTGTTGAATGCATCGCCTTACAGCATTACACGTCTTACGCTGAGTCCGATAGGATCTGAGAAGCACAACTTGTATGGCCCATATAGATCAGCGTAAGAGGTGTAATTCTGTAAGTGAGTGCGGCGGGTCCTTCCGACGACGGTGACCCTGCGGGGTCTGTGACACCGCGGAAATCCGCTTGTGCGTGGCCGTTTAAACGCATGTTTCTGATTAGATCAGCAGCACCAAACTAGCTGAATTCGCGAGCAAGGACGCGGCAGTAAAGTAAGTCGCCACACTTGCGGAACTTCCGGACGTATCATCGCAATCAATCGCGGGTTACGTGGGACTTCCGCGAAGGCGCCGGCGGCGAATGGCTAGTGACGAGCGCAGAGCATTACATCGGGCCGGATGACTATCGCTGCACGATCGAGGCTGAGCAGCCGAACACCTCCGAGTCAGTGGCTCGTGCGCCGGTGTCCGATGTGGTCCAGGCGTCGGATTGATTCTTGCCACGGCCAGATCCTACAATCGGGCACAAGCGGGCTGCATCCTGGGCGAAATAGAACAACAAGGATTGGCATGAGCATAAGTATCGGCAACATTCTCTCCAGAATTGTCGTGGACGCTCGCGGCAAACTATTCGAGCAAGGTGAGATAGCACAACTGACTCATCTAGCGTTCAACTTGGTGATAGAGAAAATTGACCAAGAGACCCAGGATACGATTGACCTTAACATTCCGGTCGGGTGGCTTGACAGCGGACCTATTAGCTCGCCGAGAACGTACACGCGAGACCAGCTAAGGGCCCGTTATGACGTTCTTAAGCAGAAGGCTCTTTGCGTCAATGGGCTGATTCAACTGGTAACAATAGTTGAGGCAATGTTTGGAGACCTGATTCGAGCTATTGTTATAAAATATCCAAAGAAGCTCGGTCAAAAGCGAACAATTCCACTTCAAACAGTAATGGAGTCAAGCTCGATCGGCGAGTTGTGCTTGCGGGCAGCGGATGCATTTGTTAACGAGCTTTCTTACAAATCACCCTCTGACTTTGCAGAGGCTGTTCGAGATATTTTCTCAATCAACTTCTGGGAATGCCCCGCGTTTCATCGATATGTGGAGATCAAGGCGTCCAGAGACATCTATGTACACAATCACGGCATAGCGAATGACACATATCTTAGGAAAGCCGGAGGTCATAGTCGCGCGCTTGCTGGCAGGCAGTTGCACGCTGATCAAAGATACTTCATGGAATCTTATGAATCCTGCCTCCAACTGGCAGATTGGCTAGAGGAAGTGCTCCACGACATTTGGCATAGCTCTGAATATGAGGAACGCAAGAAGCCCGCGCAGATAGAAATGCCGTTGCCTGAGAACGTTGAACCAATCGCACCAATCGAAGCAGCGCAGTCTGGCGACGCCGGCTCCGATGATTTAGAGGACGGCGCTACCGCCACGCTTTAGGCTCATCGTCCAGCCTCCAGTATATGAGAACTGGCGGTTCACGGCGCTTAGGGCGCGCTGGGAAGGCGTTTGCCTCGGATACGGCCAGGGATTACTCCCTGGCTTTGACCTGTTCTTCAACCTGCATCGCTCCATGCAGCGCGCAATGTGGGGCGACTTCATTCGCGATAGTGCGCACCGTGTAGCCGCAGTCTCCGCCTGACGCACGCACGTTGTAAGGCGCATAGGAAATCCCGCCAGAGGATAAGCCGCCAGTGGAAAAGTAAGAATCCGCGCGGACAACTCCTCACAGGGCCGATTCACCGTGAAGAACAAACAGCAGCAGCCGATTCAACTGAAGTCTGCCGCCGACGAGCCGATGCACGCGCGTCTTCGAACGCTGATCGGAGAAGCGCTGCGCGCACAACCATATTCGCTGCGCGAACGCCCCGGCTTCCCCGATGATCCAGTGGCTATCAAGCAACCGCTCGCGAAAGGATTGAGTGCATTTCTCGCGACGGAGACACTACCGGCGCTGTTCGACGAGAAAGGAGAATTAGTCCGCACGCCCAAGGCCTCGCCAGCAGCCACGGCGATTCGACTGGAAGCTGGCTTGATCGCGAATTCTCGCCTTGCTCAAGCTGGCGCGCATGTTTTCGTCCACGCCGATCCGACGACAGCTCGCCCTACTGGCTTAACTGGCCTCGTTGTCATGGAGTCCAAGCCTGTCGCGTTTCATACGATCGAGGCTGCGAAATTCGAAACCGTGGATGTCGATTCGGAAGCCGATGTCACGCTTTCGGCTCTGCCCGTCTCACGGGCCAACATCGACTTCGAGCAAGCAATCGCCAAAGCCGTGCGGTTCGAGTTGCCGCGATCTGCACGCAAGGATGTGGATGAAGAGTTGCTGTGTGCGGAAATCGTCGCAGCGATGACTTTAGGCCTCTCGCGCGCGGCCGACGAAGTGCTTCTCACGGCAATTGTGGCTACTACGCCGGGCAATTTCTCGATGGCTCGCGCGGCCGCACAAGGTTTGAAGTGGGGCGAACTGCGCGCGATCGTCGGAAGGTCCGCCAATGGCGCGACCGTTTCCGAGGACGGCACCTTGCGCGCAGGTGGCGTTCCGGCCGAGCTGACTGCTGATACCGCGTCCACGATTGTCGGTGCGTTCTCCCGCGCTGGTGTGGCTATCGGCGAAAGCGTTGACGTCTACTTCGAGCGCACGAGCAAGAGCGGTCTTCTCGCTGTAACGGCGTGGGCCAGCATGCTTGCACTCGTTCCCGACGCTTCGAAGTTCTGGGTTGTTCCGGCGGAGGTGTAAGCCGATGCTGAAATTCTTGAGACGACGTTTCGCGCCGGTCACAACTCAGCTCGCTACGCCAGTGCTTACTGCCGAACTCCGCGATGCTATCGATTCAGCACGGCTCTCAATGAGGGAACCGACCGAGGACGGACCTCGCGTAGTCGTGATGAGCGGCGCGCTTCTGGGAATGTTCATCTACTCGCGAGAGGAAGCCGAACGCCGCATTAGAAAGTCGTTCCCTGAACTGGCGGACCAAGCAGTAATGCGCGGCATCCGACATCTTGAGAGCCGCGTCGCGCTGGC
>CAMLEO010000200.1 GCA_946478975.1 uncultured Steroidobacter sp. | reverse complement strand
GGTCGTCAGGCGCCGTCGCATGACGTAGAGACTGCACTCGGAGAACTTGTCGCTGCCGCTGATGTTGGCGGCCATCAGGTACTGATCGGGTGCGGTGGAGGCGCAGTCGGCATCGGCCTGTCCGTCATGCGGAGCGCCGAAGTTGTGGCCGATCTCGTGCGCGGCGATCAGCGATTCGATCCACGAGCTGAGATTTCGCGCCTCGGTCAACCCCGCGCCGTAACGCTGGCTGCAGAGCGAATCGAGATATCCGAGGCCGACGGTGCGGCCGTCGAGATCGCGTCCCGTGAACAGATGTGTGAGGCCGCGCGAATAAAGATTCGGCGAGCGCTTGCGCAGATCCGCCAGTTCCGAGAGCAGCGACGATGCCGATGTGGTGTCCGACAGTGAATCGCCGAGATCGACCGACGGCACCTGAATCTCCACGCCGAGCTGGCCGCTGAAAATGCCGTCGACGTTGTTCAAGCGAAGCAGAATTTCGCTGCGCGCCCGCGCTTCGGAGCCGTAGCGATTCACAAACAGCATGTCGCCGAGCGCCGAGATTTCCAATCGTCGCGTCGCGCCCGCCGCCTGCATGATCGTCGGCGAGCCCTTCAGCTCGCCCATCAGCGCGTTGAAACTTTCGCTGCCTTTGTCGAGCTGGACGCCGTCGGAGTCGGTGCCGCACGAAGCTGCACCGGCTTTCATCAATACATCTTTGAGTCGGAAGATCGCCGTGGTGCCGGGGCTCACCGAAACATTCGACGGCAGAGACTCGCCCAGGTCGGCGGCCGGCTCGATCACGTACAGCTCGGAGCCATCCCACAACATGCCGTGCAGCTGGCCGTCGGCAATGCCGATGCGCGCCCAGGAGCCCGCAATGCCATTGACCTGTCCTTTATAGAGTTCGAGCGGCGCGATGCCGGCTTTGGATTGCAGCAGCGGCGAGAGTTTCTCGTTCGTTTGCAATGACACGACGAAGCGCCGGCCGTAGGCATCGAACTGCAGCTCGCGGGAGCCGGTGGATTTCTGTTGAGTGGCGGGCGAGGGGCCGAAGTGCAGCGACTCGAAATACAGGATCTGCGAATCGCCGGGCTCGGCGGCGAATGCGGCGCCGGCGATGATGGCGAAACTGAAGGCGGCGATTCTGCGCAACAGGTCGCCCACGCGTTTGCTCGCGCCGCCGCGCCTGCTGCCGTCCATCAGATTTCCAACCGCTCCCAACCCAAGCCCGCGCACCTTTTCTCATAGGGCCTCCAGGCGGGCAATGAGCCCTAAGCCGTCTTTTGCTCAGGACGGGATGTCGATCACGCGCGAGTCATCGACAATGCGACCTATGTCCGGATGCCTTCAGGTGCACCATCGATGCGCGGCATTCCCGTGCGGCGCTCTAATCTGGTGCGTTGGCGAGCGATTTTGCCGGGCCATTTTTTGGGGTAGCCCGGCGGTGTTGGATTACACTTCGCGGCACAGAACGTGCATTGTTTAAGCATCGCCGCCGGCGCAGTGTAATCTGGCCACACCGGCCCAAGCGGCAAAACCACAAGCCCAATTCACCCGGACTCGCGCGAGGCCGGGCAGCGCACTTCGAGACAGGAGCCACGGGGAATGAAACTCATCAGCGCGATCATCAAGCCGTTCAAACTCGACGACGTTCGTGCCGCGTTGTCGGAAATCGGCGTCTCCGGCATGACAGTCACCGAGGTCAAGGGCTTCGGCCGCCAGCGCGGTCACACCGAGTTGTATCGCGGCGCCGAGTACGTGGTGGATTTCGTTCCCAAGACTCGCATCGAAGTGGCCGTGAAAGACTCACTGGTCGACCAGGTGGTGGAAGCCATCATCAATGCTGCCAAGACCGGCAAGGTCGGCGACGGCAAGATCTTCATCACTGAGCTGGAGCGCGTGCTGCGCATTCGTACCGGCGAAGCAGACGACCAGGCTCTGTAATCTCGACCCAGCGAGGCGGCGCGCCGGCGCCGCCTGCGCTACTCGCCATCGATGCGGCTTACAATGGGCCGCATGAGTGGCATCATCCGTTTTCATCAGACTGGCGGCCCCGAAGTCCTGCAATGGGAGTCCGTCGAAGTCGGCGAGCCCGCACGCGATCAGGTGCGATTGCGCCAGACCGCAGTCGGATTGAACTTCATCGATGTGTACGAGCGCAGCGGTTTGTATCAAGTGCCGCTGCCGGCGACGCCGGGTAAAGAAGCGGCAGGTGTCATCGAAGCTGTCGGCCCCGGCGTGAAGCAATTGCAGGTCGGCGATCGCGTCGCTTATTCAGCGCAAGGATCCGGCGCCTATGCAGCGGCTCGCGTGATGCCCGCCGAGCGGCTCGTAAAAATTCCCGATGCGGTCGACGATAAAACCGCCGCCGCAGCCACTCTCAAAGGTCTCACCGCGCAGATGCTGTTGCGACAGGCGTATCGCGTGCGCAAGGGCGACGCATTGCTCGTGCATGCGGCCGCCGGAGGAGTGGGCTCGATTCTCGTGCAGTGGGCCCGTCACTTGGGCGCGGTCGTGATAGCTGTCGTTGGATCTTCCGCCAAAGCGGATGTGGTGCGATCTCTCGGCGCTCAGCATGCGCTGCTGACCGATGACGATTGGGTCGCGCAAGCGAAGGCGATTACCGGCGGGCGCGGTGTCACTGCTGTATATGATTCCGTCGGCAAAGATACATTCATGCGCTCGCTGGACGCCTTGCGTCCTCGCGGCATGATGGTGACTTACGGAAATGCATCGGGCCCGCCGCCAGCGATTTCGCCGCTCGAATTATCGAAGCGCGGCTCGCTGTACATGACGCGGCCGACCATCTTCAATTTCTTTTCGACGCGACAGGCACTCGCACGCGGTGCGCAGGAACTGTTCGATCTGATCGCGCGTGGCGTGATCAAAATCCAGATCGGTCAGACCTACGCTTTGAGCGACGCCGCGAAAGCTCACGCCGATCTGGAAGCACGTCGAACGACCGGTTCGACGGTGCTCTTGCCTTAACGCTCAGTAATCGGCGCCCAGCGCGGCTGCGACGCGACTCGCTCACACCAGCTGCGAATGTTGGGGTACGGCGCGAGATCGAAGCCGCCTTCGTGCGCGACATGCGTGTATGCGTACAGCCCGATGTCGGCGAGCGAATATTCTTCGCCGACCAGAAAGCTGCGCTCTCGCAAGCCGTCTTCCAGCACATCCAGCGCTGCGTAGCCGCTCTTCTTTTTCTCGATCAGCTTCTCGCCGAGCTCGACGCGCGTCTTGCCGAGATACTTGAGCCAGAAACGCACGGTGCCGATGTTGGGCTCGAGGTTGTATTGCTCGAAGCACAGCCAGTGCCACATGCGCGCGCGCAGGAAACGATCCTCGGGAACGAGCGACGAGCCTTCGGCCAGGAACCCGATGATGGCGTGGCTCTCGGGCAGATAACCTTTGCCCGGAATTTCCAGCAGCGGAATGCGACCGATGGGATTCTTGGCGAGGAATTCCGGGGTGCGCGTGGCGCCGATCTTGATGTCGGTCTCGATCAGCTCGTAAGGCAGCTCGAGATATTTGAGCACCAGGCGAACTTTGTAGCCGTTACCGGAAGGCAAGTAGTCATACAGGCGATACATCATCTCTCCCAACCATCATCGCGCAGACGCCAAGGCGCACGTTCGACGAGTCGAACGCGCTCCCGAAACATCCTGCCCCACGATGTTTGCGAAAGATCTCAATCACCCGCGAAGCGTGGTTGCTCCGCGCAGCATCGCCAGCGCACCGCTGCGTACGACCTCCAGGACTTCGCCGAGATTCCCCGCTTCGGCAATGAACCTGTTGATCTGCGATTCGCTGTCGGTCAATTCGACGGTATAGCTTTCCGCGTCATCCGACAAGACTTTTCCACCCGCCTTTTGCACGGCGGAGTTGAGCGCAGCGAGTTGTGACGAAGGCACTCGCAGCTTCAACAACAACAACTCTCGTTCGACGTGCGCATCGCGCGTCACGTCATCGACGTTCACGACATCGATGAGCTTCAGCGATTGATTGACGATCTGCTGTACCACCGCTTCGCTGCCCGTCGTCACCAGCGTCAGTCGCGATACGGTTGGATCCTCGGTCGGCGCGACGTTCAGCGACTCGATGTTGTAGCCGCGAGTGGCGAACAAACTGGTGACGCGGGTGAGCGCGCCCACTTCGTTCTGCAGCAGGATGGACACGATGTGGCGCTTGCGAGAAGTCATCGCTAGTGAGGAGACAGCGAAAAGGGCCGAAAAGCATACGGGAGGCGCACGCCCGCGCCTAGCTGGGGATCCGCCCTTTCCGCAGGGGCCAAATGGACGCTGGAGGAGGGCTTGAGGTAGTCTGGCCGGCGCTAGATGCAGCTTTTTTTCGGAATCAGTCGTGAAACACAGTCCCGCCGCGCTTTCCGTCGCCAGCCATCCGCTCGCCGGCAAGCAGATGTCAGGCGCCGAGATCATCGTCCAGGTGTTGGCCGACGAAGGCGTGGACACCGTATTTGGCTACAGCGGCGGCGCGATCCTGCCGACTTACGACGCGATTTTCGTCTATAACCGCGATCACGCAGTCGATGGCCGCCAGCCCATGCCGCTGGTCGTGCCCGCCAACGAGCAGGGTGCCGGCTTCATGGCCGCGGGTTACGCGCGCAGCACCGGCAAGGTCGGCGTCTGTGTGGTCACTTCCGGCCCCGGCGCCACCAATACGGTCACGCCGGTGCGCGATTGCATGGCCGACTCCGTGCCCATCGTCGTCATCTGCGGCCAGGTTCCGACCGGCGCCATCGGCAGCGACGCGTTCCAGGAAGCGCCGGTCGCCAGCATCATGGGCTCGGTTGCCAAACACGTGTTCCTGGTGACTGACGCGGCAAAGCTGGAAGCCACGGTTCGCACGGCGTTCGAGATCGCACGCACCGGCCGCCCCGGCCCGGTCGTCATCGATATTCCCAAAGACGTACAGAACTGGCGCGGCTCTTTTCAAGGCGCAGGGCGCCTGCCAGTGCCGGGCTACCGTCACCGAATGAATCGCTTGCTTCGCAGTACGTTGTCGGACGCGCAGTGTGCGGAGTTCTTCAACATGCTCGGCGAAGCGAAGCGCCCGTTGATCTACGCCGGCGGCGGCGTGGTGCATTCAGGCGGAGCGCCGGCACTGCGTGAGCTCGCGCTCGAATACAACATCCCGGTGGTGACGACGCTGATGGGATTGGGCGCGATCGATACCAAACATCCGTTGTCGATGAGCATGCTCGGCATGCACGGCGCGGCGTTTGCCAACTACGCGGTCGAGGATTGCGATTTCCTGATTACGCTCGGCGCGCGCTTCGACGATCGCGTCGCCGGCAATCCGCCGAAGTTCGCACCGAACGCCCGGCGCATTGCGCAGATCGACATCGACGCATCCGAAGTGAACAAAGTGAAGCCGGTGCAATGGCATCACGTCGGCATGCTGCCTGAAGCGCTGCGCTCGCTGCTCGCTTACGGCCGCCGCAGCAATTTCCGCCGCGATTGGACGCAATGGACCGATCACTGCGCCCAACTCCGGCGCAATCATCCGATGAACTACGATCGCGCCAGCACGCTGATCCAGCCGTATCACGTGATCGAAGCGATCAACCGGCTCACGCAGGGCGACGCCATCATCAGCACCGGTGTCGGCCAGCACCAGATGTGGTCGGCGCAGTATTTCGATTTTCGTTCGCCGCGCTTGTGGCTGACGTCCGGCAGCATGGGCACGATGGGCTTCGGCCTGCCTGCTGCAATCGGCGCGCAGCTCGCGAATCCGGACAAGCTGGTCATCGACATCGATGGCGACGCCAGCATTCGCATGAATCTCGGCGAGCTCGAGACCGTGACGACTTATGACTTGCCGGTGAAGATCGTGGTGTTGAACAACTGCGGCGACGGCATGGTCAAGCAGTGGCAGAAGTTGTTCTTCAAGGGCCGCCTGTCGGCGAGCGACAAGTCGCTCCACAAAAAAGATTTCGTGAAAGCCGCGCAGGCCGATGGCTTTCCGTATGCCGTGCGCCTGGATCGCAAAGAGAACGTCGAGCGGGTGGTGCGCGAGTTCATCGAGTTCAAGGGACCGGCGTTCCTCGAAGTCATGATCGATCCCGATGCCGGCGTCTATCCCATGGTCGGCCCCGGCCAGGCGTATGACGAAATGATCACTGGCGATCACATCGTTTCCCGCCACCAGGCGGCGCGGATCCGTCCCCCCGACGCGTCCGAGATGTTCTAAACCTCTTGCCGATTCCCCCTCGTGGCGCTGGCCGTCTGGCCGGCGCCTGGCTGCTCGTGGGTCGCCTCCGCGGCTCTCTTGTGGCGTCCGCGCCATCACGACGCAGTTCTCAGGTTTTGTAGACCGATCTTTCGATCTTCGACCCAGCGCAAGTTTTGGGGCCGAATGTGAAGAAATGTTGCGACAATACAGCACACCCGCCCGGGTCATTGCAAATAGTCATTCCCTGAACGTCCACTTCAGGGTTTCCCCCAGAAAGAAGCTGAATCAAAGGCTTAATGCGTTCAGCTGCCGCTAGACGTTGCAGCGCCTCCGATTCCTCAATTTTGATCCAGGTCACACTTTCAGGGGATTGTTGTCTTACGGACGCAACAAAACCACATTTGAATATGCAAAGCGCTTGACGGCGCTACGTGGATACCGCAGTTTCCAACTCCGTAAAAATTGCCGACTTGGGCGGTCGACTTACGCCCTTTCGCCACGAGGCGAAACCCATTGCCGAAAAGTCTCGAATTCGTTTCGCCGGGGAGCTGCGCCGGACGGATGCAACCGGTTATTGCCCGGCCCATGTCAGGAGGATCCAATGAGTTCGTATTTGCGTTCGAGTATCCACACCGCTTTGTTCACCGCCGCTCTGGCGGGGGCAGCGGGCGTGGCGTCCGCGGCTGAGCCGCAACAAACGGCGTTCATCGAGGAGATCGAGATCGTCGTGGTCACCGGTTCGTACATCGAAGGTGCGGCCGAAGACGCCGCGCTGCCGATCGACGTCCTGCGTGCCGAAGACCTGGCCAAGCAGGGCTCGCCGTCGATGGTCGAGCTCATCAAGCAGATCCCGTCCGTGCAGGGCGTGGTCGGTGAAGCCAACCAGTACACCGCCGGTGGTACCAGCGGTACTGCCAACATCAACCTTCGCGGCCTCGGTGGCGGTCGCACGCTCGTGCTGTTGAACGGCCGTCGTCTCGCGCCGTCCACCATCGGCGTGATCGGCTACGACGCCAACCTGCTGCCGCCGAGCTCGGCCATCGGTCGCATCGAAGTCCTGAAGGACGGCGCCGCCGCGACCTACGGTTCGGACGCTGTCGCGGGCGTCGTGAACTTCATCACCAAGAACGACTTCGAAGGCCTGTCGCTGGAGAGCTCGTACACGTACATCGAAGATTCGGATGGCGACTACACCGCCAACGCGTTGTACGGCACCAAGGGCGACAACTGGGATTTCATGGTCTCGGGCGGCTATCGCCATCGCTCGGAGCTGGCCACGATCGATCGTGACTTCTTCACTCAGCGCACGCTGGCGCAGAACCCGCAAGGTGGTTTCTCCGCCGCCGGCAATCCTGGCGTGTTCACCATCGGCAGCCCCGCGGCGCCGACGGGCTCATTCCGTGATCCGGGCTGCGCGCAAGTCGGCATCCCGAGCGCCACCGGTGCCTGCGTTTATCAGTTCACCGCGTTCAACAACCTGGTGGAAGAAGAGAACCAGTACCAGGCGTTCGCGCAGTTCAACATGCAGTTCACCGAGACGCTCGGCTTCCACATCGATGCGCTGTACGCCGCGCACGAAGTGCCGAACGAGCTGGCCTCTGCTTCGTATGCTCCCCAGCAGGGTGCGACGTTGAATGCGGCCACCGGTGCGATCACCTCGCCCGTGTTCCTGGTGCCGAAGAACAACCCGGGCCTGACGCCCGCGTTGCTGGCAGCATTGACCCCGGCTCAGCAGGCTGCGATCGCGGCAGCGCCGACGCTGGCAGTGACCGGCGGCACCTGGCGTCCGTTCGGCAGCGGCGGCAACCCGCTCACCGGCGGCGCGAAGGAAGACGAGCGCAACTTCGAAGGCATCCGCCTGACCACCGGCCTGAACGGCGAGATGTTCGGCTTCAATTGGGACCTCGCGTTCACCTATGGTGAGAACCGCAGCGAGATCAACACCAACGACATCATCGTGACCCGCATGGCGGCGGCTCTGCGCGGCCTCGGCGGCCCGAACTGCGCCACCAACACTCCGGGCACCAACGGCTGCTTGTGGTTGAACCCGTTCTCGACCGCAATTCAGCAGAACCCGGCGACCGGCCAGACGAACTCGCTGTTCAACCCCGCCACCGCCAACACGGCCGACCTCGCCAACTGGCTGTTCGGCATCAACGGTTATGAAGATACGTCGACCACGATGGTCGGCGAGCTGGTGCTCAACGGCCAGCTGCCGTTCAACCTCGGCGCCGGCGACATCGGTTGGGCGTCCGGTGTTCAGTATCGTAAGGAAGGCTTCGAGCGCGATCCGAACGACCTGACCGACATCACCATGAATCCGTGCGTGACCTCGGCCGCGTCTCAGACCAACCCCGTTCCGAGCATCGGCTGCTTGACCCCGGCGGGCACGCAGTCGGGTGTGTTCGCGTTCTTCGGCCCGATCACGCCGCAGGACCTGGACCGCAACGTGAAAGCGGTGTTCGGCGAATTGAACGTGCCGATCCTGGAAAACCTCTCGGCGCAGGTTGCGGTTCGTTACGAAACCTACGGCGGCAGCGTCGGCTCGACCACCAATCCGAAGCTCTCGCTGCGTTGGCAGGCGCTGGACTGGTTCGGCCTGCGCGGCTCGGTCGGTTCGACCTTCCGCGGCCCGCTGCAGACGCAGCTGGTCAGCAGCCCGACCACTGGCCTCGCGTTCACCCCGGCGGCCGGTACGTTCACGACGTTCGATACTTTCGGCAATCCGAACCTGAAGCCGGAAAAGGCGATCACGTTCAACGTCGGCATGATCGTCAAGGCGGGCGGCTTCAGCGGTACGGTTGACTACTGGAGCTACGATTTCACGGACTCGCTCGAATTCGAAAGCGGCCCGGAAATCGTCGCGGCGTTCTTCGGCACCACCCCGGGCTCGCCGGACCAGTGCAACAACCCGGCGTACGATTCGTTGCAGACGCGCTTTACGTTCCAGAACGGCGTTTGCGGCATTCGTAACCTGATCCGCACGCGCCTCAACGTCATCAACGGCCCCGATCAGAAGATCTCGGGCATCGACACCAGCCTGTCGTACTTGTTCGACGACGTGCTGGGCGGCGACCTGATCCTCGGTACGGACGCGACGTACACGCTCGAATACAAGCGTGACGCTGCGATCGTGCAGGGCATTCAGATCCAGCCGGCGGCGGATTACGCAGGCACTCGCGGTGCGACCGGCATCGGCGCGGGCACGCTGCCCGAGCTGCGTGGCTCGGCGTACATCGACTACTCGATGGCGAACATGGGTCTGCGCCTCACGTCGCGTTACATCGATGGCGTGACCGACGTGCGCGCGGGCCTGACCGGCCAGGGCGTGAAGATCGGCTCGTTCCTGACGCACGACATCACCTATCGCTTGTCGCTGCCGGCGGAAACGACGATCACGGCCTCGGTGTTCAACTTCACCGACCGCGATCCGCCGTTCGCCCGCCTCGAGTTGAGCTATGACCCGTTCATTGCCAACCCGCTGGGCCGCTACTACCGCCTGCTGGTGAACAAGAAGTTCTAAAGTCTGACGGTGATCAGGGCGAGGCTCGAAAGAGCCTCGCCCTTTTGCTTGTTTGATTCAATAATTCACCAAGGCGAATTATTGGGCGAACAGGCCCATCAGCAGCGGCTTGCTGTACAGCTCTTCGGCTTGATCGCCCGTCGCGCCGGGCACCCACCAGCGATATTCCGCCGACGCATTCAACGTCGCAGAAAACATTTGCGCGCCGACCATCGGATCGACCGCTCGCATCGAGCCTGACGTGATGCCGTCCGCGATCACGCCGGCGAAGCGATTCGAAATCTGGCTGTACGCCTCGATCATTTCCTGTCTCATCGGCTGAGGCAGCGCGACCAGCGCCGACGTGCGCAGCAACGGCCCGCGATCCGACATTTGAAACGCGATCAGCGCCGCGGCCAGCATGCGCAAACGCTCCCAATCGTCCTCGGTATGTTTCAGCACGCCGCGCTGAATGTGACGCATCGTATCGAACGTGCGCTTGAAGCACGCGACCACCAGGTCGTCCTTGGCTTCGTGGTGGTAATAAAACGAACCCTTGGTGACGTTCAGCCGCTCGGAGATCTTTTCCACCGAGGCGCCGCGATAGCCGCGCTCGTTGATCAAGCGTGTCGCTGCGATCAGGAATGTTTCCTGCGAAGCCGACTCCTGCGGCACGCTGCTCACGATCTCATCGATCGGGCCGCGGGCCGGCTCCCAGGTACGACCCGGGCCGGCAAACCCATGCAACAGGATGTCATACATTCGTTTGCGCACGCGCTCGAAGTCATCGGTGTCGTAGCGTCGCAGCCAGATCACCGCCCACAACACTTGTTCGCTGAGAATGTGCGCGCGGGCGGCTCGCTGCGCCGGAGTCATCCAGGAATATTCAGGCGACTCGAACAGTGAGCACAGCTTGGTGAAGAACTGACGATATGCTTCTCCGACAATCGTACGTTGCGGCTTGTGCAGCGTGCGCATGTCGCCGAACAGGGCGATCGGCGGTTCTTCGCGAGCCGCGATGCGCTGGCGCAATTCCAGCCACAGCTGCAACAGCCGGCGCACGCGCGTCGGCGGATCGGATTCGATGGCGGCAGTGTCGACGAGTGCTTCGACACGGCTTATTGCGTCCAGAAAGCAGGCGCCTGCCAGGTCTTCTTTTTTGCGGAAATAATAGGTGACGCTGGTTGTGATCAGGCCCACGCGGGCGGCGACGTTGGCGAGCGTCATGCCTTTCACGCCGTCGCGATTGATCACCTCACTGGCAGCCGCGATGATCGCCTGTTGTTTGCGCGCGTATTTGCTATCGACTTTGTCCGAAGCTGACATCCGCGGTGCTCTCCCGCGAGTGCTCACGTCAATGTGGGCATTCGCCCGTCATTAGTGCCGCATCCTCGGAGGCTTGTCCACCGCTCCAGCACTGACTTACGTCGCATAATTCGCCTTCGGCGAATTATTAAATCAACCAAGAAAAAGAGGCGGGATGTCAGCATCCCGCCTCTCTTTGACCGTCCCGATGCGCGCGAGTTTAGAAGATCTCGAACAAACCCGCAGCGCCCATGCCGCCACCGACGCACATCGTCACGATGCCGTACTTCGCGCCACGACGCTTGCCTTCGATCAGCAGGTGGCCCGTCATGCGCGCGCCGGACATGCCATATGGATGGCCGATGGAAATCGCGCCGCCCGACACGTTGAGCTTGTCGTTGGGAATGCCGAGCTTGTCGCGGATGTACAGCACCTGGCTTGCGAACGCTTCGTTCAATTCCCAAATGCCGATGTCGTCCATCTTCAAGCCGTGTTTCTGCAGCAGCTTCGGCACCGCGAACACCGGGCCGATGCCCATCTCATCCGGATCGCACCCGGCGACCATCATGCCGCGATAAGCGCCGAGTGGTTTCAAACCGCGCTTTTCAGCTTCCTTGGCTTCCATCAGCACCAACGCCGCCGCGCCATCGGACAACTGCGAAGCATTGCCCGCGGTGATGAACTTTCCTTCCTTGATGCGCTGGCCGTTCTTGAACACCGGCTGCAGCCCCTGCAGGTCCGCGAGCACCGTCTTGGGGCGATTGCCTTCGTCGAGCTTCAGCGTCACTTCTTTCTCGGAGGTGGCGCCGGTCTCTTTGTCCGTGAGCGTCATGACCGAAGCCAACGGCGCGATCTCCGCGTCGTATCGACCTTCCGCCTGCGCCTTCGCAGTGCGTTGCTGAGATTGCAACGAATATTCATCCTGCGCTTCGCGGCTGATTCCATAGCGCTCGGCGACGATCTCCGCGGTCTCGATCATCGTCATGTAGACCTGCGGAATGTGTTTGACCAGCCACGGATCGGCGACGCGGAAGCGATTCATCTTGTCGTTCTGAACCAGCGAAATCGATTCGACGCCGCCGCCGATCGCCACCTGCATGCCGTCGGTGATGATCTGTTTGGCTGCGGTCGCGATCGCCATCAGGCCCGACGAGCACTGGCGGTCGATTGTCATACCAGGAACAGTGACTGGCAGGCCGGCGCGCAACAGCGCCTGGCGAGCGACGTTGCCGCCGGTTGCGCCTTGCTGAAGAGCGCAGCCCAGAATCACATCTTCGACGTCGGCCGGGTTGATGCCGGCGCGTTGCACTGCCTGTGCAATGGCGTGTCCGGCGAGCTCCTGGCCCTGAGTGTTGTTGAAAGCGCCGCGATACGCTTTGCCGATCGGCGTGCGCGCGGTGGAAACAATGACTGCTTCGCGCATGTGAATTCCTCTATGAGATTACTTGAGGTCCTGGAAGCGCTTGCCTTCTGCCGCGAGCCGCTTCAGCAACGGTGAAATGCTGAAGCCCGCGCCCAGCTTGGATGAATATTCCTCGAGCTTTGCGACCACGGTCCTGAGCCCGACCGTGTCGCCGTAGAACATCGGGCCGCCGCGATACGCCGGCCAGCCGTAGCCGTTGATCCACACGATATCGATGTCGGAGGGACGGATTGCAATCTTCTCTTCGAGAATTTTCGCGCCCTCGTTGATCATCGGATAGATGCAGCGTTCGAGGATTTCCTGCTCCGAGACCTGCCGCGGCGTGGCCCCGGCCTTGCTCATGAAATCCTTGATGATCTTTTCCGTCACTGGCGACGGCCTGGCATTGCGCTGCTCGTCGTAGTCGTAGAAACCGGCACCCGTCTTCTGACCACGGCGGTCCATTTCGCACAACACTTCGCGCACCGTCGAGCTCGACGTTGTTTCTTTATTCCAGCCGATATCCAGGCCGGCGAGATCCGACATCGCGAACGGGCCCATCGGCATGCCGAACTCGTACAACACCTTGTCGACATCCCACGGCATCGCGCCTTCCATCAGCATCGCGATCGCTTGTTCCTGGCGCGCAGCCAGCATGCGATTGCCGACGAACCCGTGGCACACGCCAACCAGCGCGGCGATCTTGCCGATGCGCTTCGCCAGCTGCATCGAAGTCGCGATCACTTGTTTCGATGTCTTTTCGCCGCGAACGATTTCGAGCAGTCGCATGACGTTCGCCGGCGAGAAGAAGTGCAGCCCGATGACCGACTCGGGCCGGCGCGTCGTGGCGGCGATTTCATTGACGTTCAAATAAGAAGTGTTGGTGGCGAGGATCGCGCCTGGTTTCGCGATCTTGTCGAGCTTGCCGAACACATCTTTTTTTACATCCATGTTTTCGAACACGGCTTCGATGATCAGGTCGCACTCGGCGAGCTGTTCCAGCTGCAGCGAGCCCTTCAGCAGGCCCATGCGCTTCTCGACATCTTCCGGCTTGAGCTTGCCGCGCTTCGCGGTGGTTTCGTAGTTCTTGCGGATGACGCCCAGGCCGCGCTCCAGCGCTTCCTGTTTGG
>CAMLEO010000199.1 GCA_946478975.1 uncultured Steroidobacter sp. | reverse complement strand
CGATCACGGATTCTTCGAGCAGCACTTCGGAAGTCGGCGATGCGTCGAGACCGCGCTCGACGATCTCCACGAACTCTTCGCGGTTATAAGCAATGCCGCCGCCTGAGCCGCCCATCGTGAACGATGGACGAATCACGGTTGGAAAGCCGATCTCGGCCTGCACGGCCAGCGCTTCTTCCATGCTGTGCGCAATCATCGAACGCGGCGATTCCAGGCCGATCTCGCGCATGGCGTTACGGAAACGTTCGCGGTCCTCGGCCATGTCGATGGCTTCACGAGAGGCAGCGATCAATTCGACGCCGTATTTCTCGAGCACGCCTTCGCGCACCAGGTCGAGCGCGCAGTTGAGCGCCGTCTGTCCGCCCATCGTGGGCAGCAGCGCGCTGGGACGCTCCTTGGCGATGATGCGTTCGACGGTGCGCCAGTTGATCGGCTCGATATAAATCGCATCGGCCGATTCCGGGTCCGTCATGATGGTGGCCGGATTGGAATTCACCAGGATGACGCGATAGCCCTCTTCCTTGAGCGCCTTGCAGGCTTGCGCGCCGGAATAGTCGAACTCGCACGCCTGGCCGATGACGATGGGGCCGGCGCCGATGATCAGGATGCTTTGCAGGTCGGTACGTTTTGGCATCTTGGTGTCTTGAATCAACCTTCGGCGGCGCGACGGCCGTTGTCGTTACTGCCCGCCGCAGAGCTTTGCTTGGCGGACGCATGCTGCAGGCTCAGCCGGTCGTGAATCATCGCGACGAACTTTTCGAACAGCCTGGCGACATCCTGCGGACCGGGGCTCGCTTCCGGATGGCCCTGGAAGCTGAAGGCCGGACGATCGGTGCGCTCGATGCCCTGCAGCGAGCCGTCGAACAGCGACTTGTGGGTCACTCTCACGTTGGCACCGAGCGTGCTCTCATCGACCGCGAAGCCGTGGTTCTGGCTGGAGATCAGCACGCGGCCGCTCGGAATATCGAGCACCGGGTGATTGGCGCCGTGATGACCGAACTTCATCTTCACCGTCTTCGCGTCGCTGGCGAGGCCGAGCAGCTGGTGACCGAGACAGATGCCGAACACCGGAATGTCGGTCTCCAGGAATTTCTTGATCGCTTCGATGGCGTACGTGCACGGCTCCGGATCGCCGGGGCCGTTGGACAGGAAGATGCCTTCGGGATTCATCGCCAGCACTTTTTCCGCCGGCGTCTGCGCCGGCACGACAGTCACGCGACAGCCGTAGTCGGCGAGGCAGCGCAGGATGTTTCGTTTGATGCCGTAGTCATAAGCGACCACGTGCACTCGCTGCCCCGGCCGCGGCTTCGGACCTTGGTGCTCGCCCCAGTTCGTGCCTTCGTTCCATTGATACACGCGCTTGGTCGAAACGACTTTCGCGAGATCCATGCCTTTGAGGCCGGGGAATTTACGCGCCGCATGCACTGCGGCCGCAGGATCCACTTTTTCGCCGGTCATGATGCAACCGGCCTGCGCGCCCTTCTCTCGCAGGATGCGCGTCAGCTTGCGAGTGTCGATATCCGCGATGGCGACGATCTTGCCGCGCTGGAGAAAACTCTCCAGCGACTCCGAGGCGCGCCAGTTGGAATACGTGGCCGGCAGGTCGCGAATGATCAGACCCGCCGCATACACGGCCGCCGCTTCCAGGTCTTCCGGATTGGTGCCGGTGTTGCCGATGTGCGGATAAGTGAGAGTAACGATCTGTCTGCAATAGGACGGGTCGGTGAGAATTTCCTGATAGCCCGTCATGGCGGTGTTGAACACCACCTCGCCCGTCGTGTTGCCTTTGGCTCCGATGGAACGACCGTGGAAAACCGTGCCGTCCTCGAGCGCCAATACGGCGGCCACTTTATCGGCGTGGGTCATGGGGCTCCTGATGTCAGCTGTTTCAGACACGCATGCGGACAGCGAGATGGGCGCTTAGGCCGATCCCGCACGAAAATTTTTCACCGCGTGCTGAAGACGGAAGTGTACGCGAGTCCGACCCTGATTCAAAGGCCGAGCACGTCCTGCATCGAATATAAACCGGCGGGTCGACCCACGAGCCACTGGGCCGCTTTGACAGCGCCACGGGCGAAGGCCAGCCGATCGCTGGCACGGTGAGTGAGCTCGATGCGCTCGCCGATGCCGGCGAATGTAACAGTGTGGTCGCCGACTACATCGCCGCCACGAAACACCGAGAACCCGATCTTGCCTCGTTCACGTGCGCCGGTATTGCCGTGACGCGAGTGTTCAGCTGCGTCCGCCAGTTTGACGCCTCGACCTTTGGCGGCCGCAGCGCCCAACGCGAGCGCAGTGCCCGACGGCGCGTCCTTCTTGTTCCGGTGATGGGCCTCGAACACTTCTATATCGTAGTCGGCATCGAGCTTGGCCGCCGCCAACTCCACCAGCTTCAACAGCAGGTTCACGCCCAGACTCATGTTCGGCGCCATGACGAGAGGAATGCTTCGCGCCGCCGCGTTGATTTGCTCTCGCACCGCTTCGCTGTGCCCGGTCGTGCCGATGACCAGCGGGCATCTGGCGGCAACGCAGGCAGCGAGATTCGCCGCCGTCGCTTCAGGCAAGGTGAAATCGATTGCCACTTTGGATGCCCGCAGCGCCGCTGCCGGATCGGCAACGATCACGACGTTGCGCTTGGGTCCGCCAGCCGCCTCGCTTGCGTCGTGTCCGAGCCATTTACTATTCGCCGACGCGGTTGCGCCGCTGAGCGCAGTGCCCGGCGCTTCATCGATGGCAGTCAGCAATGCACGGCCCATGCGGCCGCTGACGCCGAAGATGGCAATGTGCAGTGTCATGCGTCAGCTTCGCCAGTTAACTACGCATCGTTTCGAAGAAACGCTTCACGCCGTCGAGCCACGTGCTCTCGCGCGGGCTGTGATTGCGCCGGCTGCCCTCCATGGACGTTTCGAACGAACGCAAGAGATCTTTTTGCTCTTCGGTGAGATTCACCGGCGTCTCGATCACCACGCGGCAGAACAAGTCGCCGACCGGCCCGCCACGCACCGGCTTCACGCCTTTCTCGCGCAGGCGGAACACGCGACCCGACTGAGTTTCGCCGGGCACTTTCAACTCGACGTTGCCGCCGAGCGTCGGCACTTCGACGGTGCCGCCCAGCGCTGCTGTGACAAAGCTCACCGGCACTTCGCACGACAGATGACTGCCGTCGCGTTCGAAGATCGCATGCTCGCGCACGCGGATCTCGACATATAAATCGCCCGGCGGCCCGCCGTTGCGGCCCGCCTCGCCCTCGCCGGTCAGCCGAATGCGATCGCCGTTGTCGACGCCTTCGGGGACTTTGACGTTGAGCGTTTTTTTCTTGCGCAAGCGGCCCTGGCCGAGGCACGAATCGCACGGCTGGCTGACGATCTGGCCGCGGCCTTTACAACGCGGGCACGTTTGCTGAACCGCGAAGAATCCCTGCTGCATGCGGACCTGGCCCGCACCGTTACAGGTATCGCAAGTGATGGGCTTGGAGCCGGGCGAGGCGCCCGTGCCCTGGCACGGCTCGCACTCGGCGAGCGTGGTGAATTCGATATCCCTGGTGTGGCCGAACACGGCCTGCTCGAGATCGAGCTCCAGGTCATAACGCAGGTCGGCGCCGCGAAACACCTGCTGGCGCCCGCCACGCCGTCCGGCGCCGAAGATGTCGCCGAACACGTCGCCGAAAATGTCGCTGAACGCATCGGAGGCGCTGAAGCCGCCACCACCACGAGCGGACAATCCGTCGTGTCCGTGCTGATCGTAGATGGCGCGCTTCTGCGCGTCGGTCAGCACTTCATAGGCTTCCTTGGCCTCTTTGAATTTCTCCTCGGCTTCCGTGTCGTTGGGATTGCGGTCGGGGTGGAACTTCATCGCCAGGCGGCGATAAGCCTTTTTGATCTCGGCTTCCGTCGCCGTGCGTGCTACGTCGAGCACCTTGTAGTAGTCGCGCTTGGACATTGCCCCAACAAACTCCCGCCATCCGCAAAACCCGGCGCATCATACGGCAAACGGCCCGGACGGTTCGCCCCGCCCGGGCCATCGACAGCAGGCGCGTTACTTCGCCTTCTTGTCCTTCACTTCCTCGAACTCGGCGTCGAGCACGTCGTCGTTGGCTTTACCGCCAGCGCCGGCCGCACCCTGCGGGCCGCCAGCCGCGCCGCCGCCCATGTTCGGGGCTTCAGCAGACTGCTGCGCCAGTGCGCCGGCCAGACGGCTGAGCTCGGCAGCCTTTTTCTCGATCACATCCTTGTCGTCGCCGCCCAGCGCGCGCTTCAGATCCGACACGGCATTTTCGATGTTGGCGCGATCGCTCGGCTGCACCTTCTCGCCCAGATCCTTCAGCGCCTTCTCCGTGCTGTGCACCAGTGCGTCGGCCTTGTTGCGCGACTCGACCAGCTCGCGGAACTTGCGATCTTCCTCGGCGTGCGCTTCGGCGTCTTTCACCATGCGCTTGATCTCGTCCTCGTTCAGACCGGACGACGCCTTGATGACGATCTTCTGTTCCTTGCTGGTGGCCTTGTCCTTGGCCGACACGTTCAGGATGCCGTTCGCGTCGATGTCGAACGTCACTTCGATCTGCGGCATGCCACGCGGCGCCGGCGGAATGCCTTCGAGGTTGAACTGACCGAGCGACTTGTTATCGGCCGCACGCTGACGCTCACCTTGCAGCACGTGAATGGTCACGGCGCCCTGGTTGTCGTCCGCGGTCGAGAACGTCTGGTTCGCCTTGGTCGGAATGGTCGTGTTCTTCTCGATCAGCTTGGTCATCACGCCACCGAGCGTCTCGATGCCGAGCGACAGCGGCGTCACGTCGAGCAGCAGCACGTCCTTCACTTCGCCGGACAGCACGCCGCCTTGAATCGCGGCACCCACGGCCACGGCTTCATCGGGGTTCACGTCCTTGCGCGGCTCCTGGCCGAAGAAGTCCTTCACCGCCTTCTGCACCAGAGGCATGCGGGTCTGACCGCCGACCAGGATCACTTCGGAAATATCCTTGATCGACAGGCCCGCGTCCTTGAGCGCGATCCGGCACGGCTCGACCGTCTTCTGCACCAGGTCCTCGACCAGCGACTCGAGCTTGGCGCGAGTCAGCTTGATGTTGTGCTTGGGACCGGACGCGTCCGCCGTGATGTACGGCAGGTTGATCTCGGTCTGCTGGCTCGAAGACAGCTCGATCTTGGCCTTTTCCGCCGCTTCTTTCAGGCGCTGCATGGCGAGCGGATCACGACGCACGTCGACGCCGCTCTCCTTCTTGAACTCTTCGCCGAGATAGTCGATGACGCGCTTGTCGAAGTCCTCACCGCCGAGGAACGTATCGCCGTTGGTCGCGAGCACTTCGAACTGACGCTCGCCGTCGACGTCCGCCACTTCGATGACCGACACGTCGAACGTACCGCCGCCCAAGTCGTACACCGCGATCTTGCGATCGCCGCCCTGCTTGTCGAGGCCGTACGCCAACGCCGCCGCAGTCGGCTCGTTGATGATGCGCTTGACGTTCAGGCCCGCGATGCGGCCGGCATCTTTGGTCGCCTGGCGCTGCGAGTCATTGAAATAAGCGGGCACGGTGATGACCGCGTCCGTGACCGTGGTGCCGAGGAAATCTTCGGCGGTCTTTTTCATCTTCATCAGCACGCGCGCGGAGATCTCCTGCGCGGCCATCTTCTTGCCCTGCACTTCGACCCAGGCGTCGCCGTTGTCCGCCTTGACGATCTTGTACGGGACCATGTGAATGTCTTTCTGCACCACATCGTCTTCGAAGCGACGGCCGATGAGGCGCTTGACCGCGAACGTGGTGTTCTGCGGATTGGTCACTGCCTGGCGCTTCGCCGACTGACCGACCAGCACTTCGTTGTCCTTGGTGAAGGCAACGATGGACGGAGTGGTGCGATCGCCTTCGCTGTTCTCGATCACGCGGGGCTTGCCGCCTTCCATGATCGCGACGCACGAGTTGGTCGTGCCGAGGTCGATCCCGATGACTTTGCTCATGGCCTTGAATCTCCTGCGAACTCTATTTAGTAAATTCGAACGGGTTTATAGGAAAACTTGGGTCCCAAACTGGGGCCTGAGGCCCGCACTTCAAGGAGCGCGAGCAACGATCACGCGAGCCGGGCGCAGCAGGCGGCCGTTGAGCTGATAGCCCTTCTGCACCACCTGCGTGACGCTGTCGGGCACGTGCTCGGCCGAGGGCTGCATCGCCATGGCTTCGTGCAGCTCCGGGTTGAACGGTTCGCCCAGCGGATCCAGCTCGATGACGCCGGCCTTTTCAAAGGCCTTTTTGAGCAGCTTGAGGGTCGCGTCGGTGCCGGCCTTGAGGGTATCGACGTCGCCGGCGGCGATCAGCCCCAGCTCCAGGCTGTCCTTCACGCCCACCAGGTCGTTGGCAAAGCGGTCGACCGCATATTTATGAGCCTGCTCCACATCGCGGGAGGCGCGCTTGCGAACGTTCTCGAGCTCAGCCAGTGCCCGCATGTAGAGATCGCGGCTTTCCAGGGCCCTCGCCTCGGCGGCGGCCAGCGAGGCACGCAGCTCCGCGATTTCCGCAACAGTGTCAGTTTGGGCCGCAGTGGCGTCGGGCGCGCGATCCTGCTCATTGGGCATGGTCATGAATATTGGTCTCCATCGGTCGTCGTGAGAGCCGAGCTAGGCTGCCGGAACTTGAAAGGGGCGGCATTCTGCCTGATCGGGCGCGCACGATCATTTGTCGGCGCGCGCGGTCGCTGTCCCCGGCCGCGGGAATGGCGGCTCAGGCCCGGGAATTCAAGGCGGAGCCGAGCAGTTTTGCGGTGATATCGACGATGGGAATGACGCGCTCGTAGGCCATGCGGGTGGGACCGATGACGCCCAGCACCCCGACGACCTCGTTATCCAGCGTGTACGGCGCGGTGACCACGCTGCAATCGTCCAGGATGGTGTAGCCCGATTCCTGGCCGATGAAAATCTGCACCCCTTCGGCGCGCAGGCTTTGATCGAGCAGATGCAGGATGTCGCGCTGCTGAGTGAATGCTTCGAACAGGCGACGCAGTTTTTCGACGTTGGACAGCTCGGCGAAATTCATCAGGTTGGTTTCGCCCGCCATCACATATTCCATGCGCCCGCCGGGGGCCGGCATGCCCATCACGTGCTGCGCGAGATGGATCGCATCGAGCATCACCTGGTTCAGCGACTCGCGCGTCTCTTTGAGCTGCGACAGCAGGTGCTCGCGAACCGCGCTGAGCTCTTTGCCGCCGAACTCCTGGTTCAGATAATTCGAGGCGCGACGCAGCTCATCGGCGCTGTAGTGACGATCCAGCTGCACGATGCGGTTCTGCACCTCGCGGCCGTTCACCACCATGATGGCGAGCACGCGATTGTCCGAGAGCGGCACGAATTCGATCTGGCTCAGCGCCGAGTGACTCTGACGCGGCAACGTCACGACGCCGGCGAGTCTCGTCACGCTCGACAGCATCTGCGAAGCGGCGGCGACCAATGCTTTGTGATCTGCGCTGTGCTCGCCCAGGCGCGACTGGATCGCGGCGATCTTGTCGTGATCGAGCGGCTCGTACCTCAGCAGCGTATCGACGAAGAAGCGATAGCCCTTGTCGGTCGGAATGCGCCCCGCCGAGGTGTGCGGCGAAGTGACGAAGCCGAGTTCCTCGAGATCCGCCATGACATTGCGAATGGTCGCGGCGCTCAGGTTCATGCCCAGGTCGCGCGACAACGTGCGGGAGCCCACGGGCTGGCCATCGCGAATGTAATGCTCCACCAGCAGTTTCAATAACTGCTGGGATCGTTCATTCAGCGCTTCTTCGTTCGCGATCGGCATCGGTGCGGTGCACTGGGGAGCGGAAGGAAGCTAGCACGGCCGTTCCCGCTGTCAAGATAACGGCTGCGCAACACCTCATCGACGGGCGGTCCGCCGGCGATTCGTCGACCTATTCGCCTGGCGGGCCGATGCGTATTCGCGTGGCTGCGCGACACAGGTCCGTGCTAAAACCCGGCCCCATGCCTTCAAGCTCCAAGCCATTCGAAGCCATCGCCATCATCGGCAACACGCGCGACGCCCGGGTCGTCGAGACGTTGCAAATTCTTGCCGCGCATCTGCACTCCCGCGCGCGACGCATCCTCGTCGATGCTGCCACCGACGTGGACTATAACGGCATTCCCGTTGAGCGCTTTCCGGAAACTGAGCTGAGCGCCTTGGTGGACTTGATGGTCGCGGTCGGCGGCGACGGCTCGATGCTCCATGCAGCCCGGCTCGCAGCTCCGCGCAACGTTCCTGTGCTCGGTATCAATCGTGGCCGGCTCGGCTTTCTTGCCGACATCACCCCGAACGAGCTCACTGCGAGCGTCGATGAAATTCTCGCCGGCCGTTATGTCAGCGATCGTCGCGCGATGTTGCAGGCGACGTTGAGCTCCAGCGGCACGCCGGATCGTGTCTGCAACGGCCTCAACGACGTGGTGCTGCAGAAGTGGCAGACCGGCCGCATCCTCGACTTCGAGACTTACATCGACGATCGCTACGTGAACACCCACGGCGGCGACGGCCTGGTGATCGCAACGGCGACCGGCTCGACCGCCTACGCGCTCTCCTGCGGCGGCCCGATCTTGTATCCGGGACTGGACGCCGTCGTGCTGGCGCCGATCTGTCCGCACACGCTGTCGGATCGGCCGATCGTGGTGTGCAGCACCTCGGTGATCGAGGTGCGCCTGCTGGATCGACCGGACAGCAATGCTCAAGTGACTTGCGACGGCGTGTCGCTCGGCGCCTTGTCGCAAGGAGATCGTTTGATCGTGCGCCCAGGCCAGGCCAGCGTCACCCTGCTCCATCCGGCCGATCACGATTATTATCGCGTCCTGCGTTCCAAGCTGCGCTGGGGCCGCGGCGATCGCACCACTCCGTATCAGACATCTTAAATAAAGCTCGATGCTTACTCACATTCAGATCCGCGACTTCGCCATCATCGACGCGGTCGAGCTGGAGCTCGGCCCGGGATTGACGGTGCTCACCGGCGAAACCGGTGCGGGTAAATCCATCCTGGTCGATGCGCTGCTGCTCGCGGCAGGCGGCCGTGCCGGCGCCGAAGTCGTGCGTCATGGCGCCGAGCGTGCCGAAGTGTCGGCAACGTTCGCTATTCAGAAAAACACTGCTGCCACTGCCTGGCTTGCGGAACAGTCCATCGAGCACGAAGGTGAATGCGTGCTCCGTCGCGTGGTCGCGGCCGACGGTCGTTCGCGCGCTTATGTGAATGGACAAGCGATGCCGGTGCAGTCGTTGCGCCAGCTCGGCGAAACGCTCGTCGACGTGCACGGCCAGATGGAATATCAGTCGCTCGTGCGCCGGTCCGCGCAGCGCGAGTTGCTCGATCAGAGCGGCGAACACAAAGAGTTGCTCGCTGCCGTCACCGAAGGTTGGCGCACTTGGTCGCAAGTCAAAGAAGAGCGCGATCGTGCAGCGGCTTCCGCCCAGGATCGCGAAGCGCGCCTGGAATTGCTGCGTTATCACGTCGGTGAGTTGAAGGCGCTCGATCTCAAGGACGGCGAAGCCGAAGAGCTCGGCATTGAACGGCAACGTTTGTCGCAGCGAGGCCGCTTGGCTTCGGGCGCTCGCGAGATCATTCAGCTGCTTCGTGAAGCGGAAGAAGTAAGCGCCGAACAAGCGATCTCGCGCGCGCTCTCGACTGCACGTCACGTCAGCGAGCTCGATCCGCAATTCGTGCCGATGACCAAGCTCATCGACGAAAGCCTGATCGCCCTGCGCGAAGGCGTCGAAGCGGTGGAACGCTACGAGTCCGATCTCGATGCCGATCCGCAGCGCCAGGAATGGGTCGAGCAGCGACTTGCCGCGATGGAATCGATCGCGCGCAAACATCGCGTCGAAATCGGCGGGCTGCTCACTTTGCAGAGCGAGCTGCAGGAAGAGTTTCAGCGCCTCGACTCGCTCGAAGCGTCGATGGCGCAAATCGAAAAGCGACTCGAAGAAGCTCAAAAGAAATTCCGTGCAGCCTGCACGAAACTGACGACAGCCCGTCAATCCGCGGCTCGCAGCTTGTCTACAAACATCACGTCGCTGATGCAGACGCTCGGCATGCCCGGCGGCAAATTTCAAATCGACGTGCGACCGGCTGAAGCGCCCGGCGCGACGGGTGCCGATGAAATCGAATTCATGGTGAGCGCGAATCCCGGCCAACCTCCTCGCCCGCTCGCCAAAGTCGCTTCCGGCGGTGAGCTGTCGCGCATCAGCCTCGCGATTCAGGTCGCGGCCGTGCAGAGCGACGCGATGGCAGACTCCCTCGCCTGCCTGGTGTTCGACGAAGTCGACGCCGGCGTCGGCGGCGGCGTGGCCGAGATCGTCGGCCGTCAGCTGCGAACTCTGGGCGAACGCGCCCAAGCCCTGTGCGTCACGCATCTACCGCAAGTCGCGAGCCAGGCCCACGCTCACGTTCGCGTGACCAAGCTCACGGACGGCAAGACGACGCGCACGGCTCTGCATCCCCTGACGGCCGATGAACGCATCGAAGAAATCGCCCGCATGCTCGGCGGTATCAACGTAACCGACAAAGCACGCGAACACGCCGCGGAGATGCTGCGCCCGGCCCAGAAAAAGCCGTCAGCCAGCGCCAAAGCGCCCGCCAGGCCCGCCTCTCCGCCCGCCAAGAAACCCGCGCGAAAGTAGCCCCGCTCCAGGGACGGAACGCGACCCTCAGTTCTTGGTCTTATGAGCCCGAGCCGGACAATCCGGCCGGCTGCAATACCCATACAGGATCATGGAATGATCCTTCAGCTCGTACTTCAACCTCGCCGCCACCTGCCGCTGACGCTCTTCGATGCCCGCATCCATGAACTCTTCCACCCGGCCGCAGCCTAAGCACACGATGTGATCGTGATGCTGGCTGTCGTTGAGCTCGAACACCGCGGTGGTGCCTTCGAAGTGATGACGAGTCACCAGGCCCGCGGCCTCGAACTGCGTCAGCACCCGATACACCGTCGCCAGGCCAATGTCTTCGTGGGATTCCAGCAGATGCTTGTAGATGTCTTCCGCGCTCATGTGCCGGGGCTGCGCGGTACCGAGAATTTCGAGGATCTTGATACGCGGCAGCGTGACCTTCAGCCCGGCCTTGCGCAAATCGTTGGTTTCCACGTGCTGCTCCTCAATTCTTTGCGTATCATCCGCCCGCATTATCACGCAGGTACGTCGCTCGCTCCACTCCAATGATGTCATTTACCTACGTTCGAGGGCGCCTGGCTGCCCACCTGTTTGCCTTAGGTGTAGCGGCCCTGCTGACGCTGGGCGGCCTGTCTGGATGCGTCCATCGCATCAATATTCAACAGGGCAACTTCCTCGACACCAAGGACATCGATCGCGTAGCGGTCGGCATGACGCGCGTGCAGGTACGCGCGCTGCTCGGCACGCCGATGGTCGCCGATCCGTTCGTCAGCAATCGCTGGGACTATGTTTATTACTTGAAGCTCGGCCGCTGGACCGAGGCGCAGCAACGCCACTTCATCGTGTACTTCGACAGCACGGATAAAGTGGAACGCGTCGACCGCCCGACCGAAAAGGGCGCGGTCAAAACCGCCGCGAATCCGAGCGAGACCAAAAAGAACTGAGTAGTGTTTTGAGCTAGCGCTTGGAGCGAGCCGCCGCGCGGCTGCGCTCCGCAGCCTCTCGCCTGCTCTGCTTGGGATCGATGAGCAACGGCCGCAGGATTTCCACGCGATCCCCTTCGCGCAGCTCATGAGTCAACGGCACGGCGCGTCCGAAAACGGCACACGCCAGCGGACGCGCGGCCGCTTCCGGGAATTTCTCCAGCAACTTGGAACGAGCGACCGCGTCGGCAACCGTCGTGCCTGGCGGAACTTGCAGCGTGACGCTGAGTTGCTGATCCGGCAGTGCGTAGATGACGCGGATCCGCAGCGACTCAGGTTTTTCCATAAACGGCGCGTGCGCGAGCGACAAAGGCGTCGATCATTTCACCGCAGTTCTTTTCGAAGCTTCGCGACAGCAGCATGCCGAGCATCGCATTGGCGAATTCAAAGCGGATCGTGAGCCCGACTTTCACGCCCTTGTCGCCCAGGATGGTGAACGACCAGCGGCCCTCGAAGGTCTTGAAAGGACCGTCGACCAGCGTCATCAACATCTCCGTCGGCCGCTTGAGGAAGTTGCGAGTGGTGAATGTCTCGCGCACACCGGCGCGCTCCATCTCCAGCCGGCCGGTGACTTCGTCCGCCGTGGCCTGCAGTTTTTCCGCAGCCGAGATCCAGGGCACGAATTCAGGATAACTCTCGATGTCCTCGACCAGCGCGAACATCTGTTCGGCGGTGTAAGGCACCAGAGCACTACGAGTTACTTCACGCATGCGCCGGCAAGGTACAATCCGCGCCCCCTATGAGCAAGCCGAAACCCAAGGACCCCGATTCCCACACCGGCAGCATCGCCGAAAACCGCAAGGCCCGACATGAATACTTCATCGAGGAGACCTACGAAGCGGGCCTGGCGCTGCAGGGATGGGAAGTCAAAAGCCTGCGCGCCGGCCGCGTGCAGCTGAAGGAAGCGTACGTATTCGTCAAGAACGCGGAGGCTTTCCTGTTCGGCGCGCACATCTCAGCGCTGCCCACCGCCTCCACCCACGTGATCCCGGATCCGATCCGCACGCGCAAGCTGCTGCTGAATCGCTCCGAGCTCAACGGGCTGGTCGGCGCCGTGGAACGCAAGGGATATACGCTGGTGCCGCTGGAAATGTATTGGAAGAACGGCCGCGCCAAGCTGCGCATCGGCCTCGCCAAAGGCAAACAGGCGCACGACAAACGCGAAACTTCCAAGGACCGCGACTGGCAGCGCGAGAAGTCGCGCCTGCTCAAACACTCAAAGCGCTGACCACCGCATTGGCAACCATCAGCGTCGCGTCGACGACGAAGATGAACAGCATCGGCCCACTCAGCACATCCCACAACGATTCGCCGCGCCTGCCGCCGCCGATCGCGATCGGCACATTGCATAGAAACTGACCTGCGTGCGCGACTGCGAACACCGCAGCTAGCAGCGCGCGCTGCTTTGGATCGGCGAACAAAGAAAGATTCGCCAGCACCAGCGCCGACATCAGCGCGAACGCGAAATTCATCGCTCCCAGGAATCGAAGCGACGCCGAGAGCGTGCTGAATACCGGCGACTCTCGCGCACTCTTCGGCACGAGCAGCTTGGCCGCCGCGACGGACTTCACGGTGAAGTACCAGAACGCCATCGAAAACCAAGCCACGTTGAAGGCGAGCACCACTGTGAACGCGCCAGACCCGATCTGCATTCCAACTCCTTAAGATTGCACTTGAGATCCGCCACTTTGGCCTTACACTACCTGCCGTTGCCACGAGTGGCGACACCTCACTGGGGGCGACCGGCTTCGACGTGGGTGGCGAAACTCCAGGTGCATGCGGAGTTGTAGGTAACTCCTTAAACTGCTTACACACTTACAGTTGCCAACGACGACAACTACGCTCTGGCGGCTTAATCCCGCCTAACCTCCGCCTGGTATGTGCTTGTGCATCCAGATTCGGGGGACGCGCTCACAAGCTCGCGAGTCCGGTGTGCTACAGGCCGGCTTGCTAAAACGTTCTGCAGCTGGTCGTGCGTCTTCCCTGCCCTTCGGGTAGCGCGCGGCGAGATACAAAGATTGGGCTAAGCATGTAGATCTTGTAGCGTAGTGCTTGCGGACGCGGGTTCGATTCCCGCCGCCTCCACCATTCCTCCTTGGAAATCAGTTGGTTA
>CAMLEO010000198.1 GCA_946478975.1 uncultured Steroidobacter sp. | reverse complement strand
ACAGCTGCTCATTCCGTGGTGAGAACTGGGCCAGGATGCGTTCCAGCCCGCGCCAGAGTGCCTCCGACTCGATGCCGGTGCCGGCCAGCGCTCGTTGCACGAATGCGTGCAGTTCCGCCGAAATCGCCAATGCGCCAATCGTGATTCTCGCGCTCATTGATGTTCTCTCTGCGGATCGGGCCCGTCGCGCACTATACTGCCTGCCTCATGAAGTTTTGCTCCGCCTGCGGCCATTCCGTAACCTCGAAAATCCCGGCAGGCGATCATCTGCCGCGTTTTGTCTGCGACAGCTGCGGCACCATCCATTACGAAAACCCGCGCATCATTGCGGGCTGCGTGATCGAGAGCGAAGGCAAGATCCTGCTCTGCAAACGCGCGATCGAGCCGCGCCACGGCTTCTGGACCACGCCGGCGGGCTTCATGGAAAACGGCGAATCGGTGCAGGACGCGGCCGCCCGCGAGGCGATGGAGGAAGCGCTGGCGCACGTGAAAATCGGCTCGCTGCTGGCGATCGTGAACGTGTTACGCGCCCACCAGGTGCACATCATGTTCCGCGCGACGCTCACTGACCCGTCGTTCGGCGTCGGGCCGGAGAGCCTGGAATCGCAGCTATACGCCGAGGAGGAGATCCCCTGGAGCGATCTCGCCTTCCTGAGCGTGGAGTTCGCCTTACGCCGCTATCTCGAAGACCGCCGCCTGGGCCGCGAGCTGGCGCACTTCCGGGACATCGACTGGCGCGACGGCCAGATCGTCATGACCGACCGGCCGTCGCAGTGATCGGTAACAGCCCGGTCATACCCTGAGCACGAAACGTTCTGGCGGCGATCTCGCATCCCCCGAGTACGTTTGGCACAATGCGCGCCCGCATGGGGCCAAGCACCAACTTGGTTGAGCCCCTCCAGAGAGTTCGGAGCCGTCAAGATGACCTTCGTCGTCACTGAAAACTGCATCAAGTGCAAGTACACCGACTGCGTCGAGGTGTGCCCGGTGGACTGTTTCCACGAAGGTCCGAATTTCCTGGTGATCGATCCGGACGAGTGCATCGACTGCACGCTGTGCGAGCCGGAGTGCCCGGCCGAGGCGATTTTCTCGGAAGAGGAGCTGCCGGCCGGTCAGGAGCAGTTCAAGAAGATCAATGCCGACCTGGCCAAGGCCTGGCCGGTGATCACCGAAAAGAAGGCCGCGCCGCCGGACGCGAAGGAATGGGAAGGCAAGGCGGACAAGCTGAAGCTGCTGGAGAAGTAGCTTCGGCAGCGAGGCTCGCCTCGGCAGCCGGAAAAAGTCACGCCTTTTTCCGGCTGCGTCGAAAGGGCCTCGGCCGCTTTCGACCAGAAAAATCAGCCGCCGTTACTTCTTGGCGGCCGCGTCCAGTCGATCCAGCTCCTTGATCATCTGGCCGGGCGACAAATAGCCGCCGATATAGTCGCCGGTGGAGCTGAAGATCGCCGGGGTGCCGCGCACGCCCATCTGCTCGCCCAGCTTGAACTGCTTGGCGACCGGCGCAGAGCACTGCGGGGCCTTCACTTCATGGCCCGCCTTGGCTTCGGTGATCGCGTTGTTGCGATCCTTGGAGCACCACACCGCTTCCATCTTGCGCCAGTCGTCCGTGCCCGGGCCGGCGCGCGGGTACGCCAGGTAGCGCACTTTGATGCCCAAGTCGGTCAGCTGCTTGACCTCGCTGTGGAGCTTGCGGCAGTAGCCGCATTCGACGTCGGTGAACACGGTGATGGTGTGCTTCACCGTCTCGGGCTTGAACACGATCATGTCGCGCTCATCCAGCTTCGCCAGCGCGTCGACGCGCGTCTTCTGCCGGCCCGCTTCCGTCAGGTTGGTGCGGGTTTCGATCTCGTACATATCGCCGGCGATCAGGAATTTACCGTCGGCGCTGACATAGGCGGTGTCCGCGCCCATGACGACTTCGTAGATGCCTTTCATCGGCGACGGCCGCACCGCATCGACGTCGATGTCGGGGAATTTCTTGGCGATGGCCGCCTTGATCGCGGCTTGCGCGGCGGGATCGGGCGCAGCGGTTTCCGCACCCAGGACAGTCGTCGCCACCAGGGCGAGCAGACACAACAGCAGCTTATTCATCGGGATTCTCGCGACAGCTTCACCCCATTGGACGCCGCAGCCGGGCGCCGGTTCAACGGGTGAGATGAATGAGGACGCCGCTGAGTCTATCAGGACAGTCAGCGGAGCGAGAGCCCGCGCCGTTCAGCCTCGCGGATGATGGAGCGCGTGCAGCTCCTTCATGCGTTCGCGAGCGACGTGCGTATAGATCTGCGTGGTCGACAGGTCGCTATGGCCCAGCAGCATCTGCACCACACGCAAATCGGCGCCATGATTCAACAAGTGTGTGGCGAATGCATGACGCAGCGTATGCGGCGATAGAGCCTTGGCCACACCGGCCTTTTGCGCGTAGCGCTTGATGATGTGCCAGAAGGCCTGGCGCGTCATGCGATCGCCGCGACGGGTCGGGAACAGATAATCGGTCTGGCGTTCGAGCAGGATCTCCAGGCGCGGGCCGTTCATGAACTTCTGCAGCCACGACACGGCTTCCTCGCCGAGCGGGATCAGGCGTTCGCGATCGCCCTTGCCGACGATGCGCAATACGCCCTGATTCATGTTCACCTGGCTGGACTTCAGGTTCACCAGCTCAGAAACGCGCAGGCCCGTGGCGTACAGCACTTCGAGCATGCAGCGGTCGCGATGGCCGAGCGGATCCTCGATCACCGGCGCTTTCAGCAGCGCCTCCACTTCTTCCTCGGTCAGCGACTTCGGCAGCGAGCGGCCGATCTTCGGCATGGCGATCTGCGCGGTCGGATCTTCTTTGATCGCACCGTCGCGAATCAGATAACGATAGAATCGACGAAAGCTGGACAGCTGCCGGGCAGTGGATCGCGGGCGCGCACCGGCTTCGACACGGTAAGCGATGAAGGCGAGCAGGTCGGCGCGCTTCGCAGCGACGCTGGAAGTGCCGCGGGCCTGCAGCCAACGGTCGAGGGCAGTCAAATCGGCGCGATATGCCGACAAGGTATTCGGCGACAGTCCGCGCTCCATCCACACCGCGTCGAGAAAGCGGTCGATGGCCGCCAATGACGGCGTCTCCGGCATATCCTCGCCTGACCTCGGGTAGACTGATGCTTTGGTTACGCTGCTCATCGCCTTTAGGTTTACGCCGCGCTTGATATAGCGGCCGGACCGGTAAATCGATGGCCGGCAGTATGGAGAGCGGGTCCGGGGCGAGGCGTGATTACAATCACAGAAACCCGGCACGGTTTACATAAAGAGACTCAGTTCACAAAAAATCGACTGCCCTGCGCCGCCCATGCCCGCACTACATAAATCTACTGGTGACTTCTTCGTCGAGTTATGACTGACGCCGAGACGCGCGGGCGCCCGAACTTGTTCACGGCCGGGCTGCAAATCATCTATGGGCTGTATGCGATCACGGTGTTCCTGACCTTCGGCCTGTCTGCTTTCGTGCTGGTGCTGCTGCCGTTGGGCATCAAGGCCCGTCGGCACATTGCGCATTTCGCCGCTCGCGCCTTCTTTGCGGTCGCCGGTCTGCGGATCAAGCTCATCGATGCCGATTTGTTACCGGCCGGCGCCTGCGTCGTGGTGGCCAATCACGCCAGTTATCTCGATGGCATCGTGTTGAAAGCCGCCCTGCCCGCGCGCTTTTCGTTCGTCATCAAGAAAGAATTCAGCCGCGTGCCGCTGGCGGGTTTGCTGCTGCGACGGATCGGCTCGGAATTCGTGGATCGTTTCAATCGCCACGCCGGCGGCATGGACGCGAGACGTTTGCTCAAAGCCGCCGATGCCGGCCAGGCGCTCGCGTTTTTTCCGGAAGGAACATTCGTCGCCGAACCCGGGCTCGGCAAATTTCACAGCGGAGCCTTCGCGATTGCGGCTCGCGTGAATCTGCCGGTCACTCCTTTGGTGATTCGTGGCACGCGTTACATCCTGCCGTCGGGACGTCTCCTGCCGCGTCCGGGCCGCATCGATGTCCAAGTGCTGCCGTCGATCGGGCCGCTGCCGGATCTGAAGCCGCCCGAAGCGATCGCTCAAACACGCGATCAAGCGCACGCGCGCATTCTCGCAGCGCTGGGCGAACCGGATCTGTCGGCAAACGACGGCCTCGCAGCACTGCAGTCACGACGCTCCTGATTCACTCACGACGTGTTCGGTCGTAGAAGCGACGAGCCTTGGCGGTGTTGCCACACACCGCCATGTCACACCATCGCCGCCGTCCCGCCTTCGAACTATCGATGAACACCCACGAGCAGTTCGGCCCCGCGCACATCCGCAATCGATCCGCGGGCAATGGCAACACATGCTCGACCAGCCGATACGCTGCAATCGAGCTGATCAAATTTAGATCCGCTGCATCGGCGCGCAGTGCAGTGACGATCCGCCCTTCCGAATAGCGCAACTCATGCGCGGCTGCGCCGGCGAGCCAATGCTCTTGCACTTGAGCAAGCGCATCTTTCGGTGGCGCTGAGCCACGCGCGATTCGAGACATCACAGCAAACATTTGCTCGCGCAGCTGCTTCGCTCGCGTCAGCGCTCGCGCGGCGGCAGTAGGTTGATCTTCATTCAGTCTCGCCAGCGCTCGTATCTGCTTGTCCGGCAGCAGCGCCGCGAGCTTCGCCCATTCAAGCAACCGAGCGTAGCTGTCGATCCAGTCGCGCGGCGTTTGATCGCGACCGGTCACTGTGTTGATGAAATCCAGCGCCGCATCGCCGCCTACGAAATCGCCCTCGGCAAAATCGTGCGCCTCGACTGTAACCGTTAAAACGTCGTTCATCGGTTGACCGGCTCCATAACCGGTGTAATAGTGATTAAAGGTTAGCAGCTCAGGACGGCCCATGACCATCCAGCGACGGGAATTCACATTCATGGCCATGGCCGCGGCGATCACGCCGGCGTGGGCCAGCTCATCGTCCCGCTCCGTTCAACTCGTGCTTGCTCCGAGCAATCTCGGGCTTCGGCCCGAGGGCGGACATGAACCCGGAACCTGGCGTGCGCCGCAAGTGCTGGCGGAAGCCGGACTGGCCGAAGCTCTGCACGCTGCAAAGGTTGTCACACTCGATCGGCCGAGCTACCAGGCGACGGCTCAACCCGGAACTCGAATTCGCAACGGTCTGACCATTCGCGCGTTCTCACTGAAACTCGCACAGACCGTGCGCGACGTTCTCAGCGCTGGCGGATTTCCCGTCGTCATCGGCGGCGACTGCAGCGTTTTGCTCGGCGGCTTGTACGGGCTGCGCCTCGCCGGTGGCAAAGGACTCGTGCACGTCGACGGTCACAGCGATTTCTATCATCCCGGTAACTACGACACGTCGTCGCGATTGGGCTCGGTGGCGGGCATGGATCTGGCATTGGCGAGCGGCCGCGGCGAAACGCTGCTCACCGAATGGCCGGAGATCGGCAAACCACTCGCACGCGACGTCGACATCCTGCAGGTGGGCGAGCGCGAGGAGCCCGGCGGTCAGGATCACATTCCAGGCACGCAGATCGAGCAGATCACCGTGCAACGGGCACTCAAAGACGGCATCGACGCGACTTCCCAGCGGGCCATCGCGTGGCTGCAACGGAACGAGTTACAACGCGCGTGGCTGCATGTCGACCTGGATGTGCTGGACGAGCGAGTGATGCCGGCCGTGGATTCGCCCGGCCGCCCAGGGCTGAATTACGCGCAGCTGGCCGGCTTTGTCCGTGCGTTGTGCGCGTCTGGACGGATCGCCGGCGCGCACTTCGGGATCTACGACCCCGATCGCGACCGCTCGGCCGGATACGCCAAGCCGCTGGTCCGCTGTATCGCCGAGGGAATCGGCGGTCTGCACGACGCCGACCTATAATCGCCCTCGAAGCGGCCTCCAGACGAGGCCGAGGCACGAGGAGCGGCACAAGATGAACCTGTTCGAGGCAGTGGGCCGGCTCGGTCACGAGCAAGTGGTGTTCTTTCATCATCGCGACAGCGGCCTGCGCTGCGTGATCGCCATCCACAGCACCGTGCTGGGCCCGGCGCTCGGCGGCCTGCGCATGTGGCCGTATGCGAACGAAGCCGATGCGGTTCGCGATGTGCTGAAGCATTCCGCCGATATGACTTACAAGGCCGCACTCGCGGGCCTCAACCTCGGCGGCGCCAAGGGCGTACTGATCGGCAATCCGGAAAGTGACAAGAGCGAGGCATTGTTTCGCAGCCTCGGCCGTTTCATACAATCGCTCGGCGGCCGTTACATCACCACCGAAGATGTCGGCACCACGGCCGATGACATGGAGTTGATTCGCCAGGAAACACGCAACGTCGTTGGCGTGCCGCAATTGATCGGCGGCAGCGGCGATCCTTCGCGCTTCACCGCATTGGGCACATTGCATGGCATTCGCGCGTGCCTGGAATTCAAGCTCGGCCACTCCGATCTGCGCCGGACCAGCTTCGCGGTTCAAGGCGCCGGCCAGGTTGGATATCACCTGGTGAAATCGCTGCGTGCGGCCGGCGCGAAAGTGTTCGTTACAGATATCAACGAGGAGCGCGTCGAACACGCCGTTGCGGAGTTCGGCGCCGAAGCGGTGCCGATGTCACAAATCTACGATGTCGAGGCGGATGTTTTCTCGCCGTGCGCACTCAGCGCCGTCATCAATGAAGACACGCTGCCTCGGTTGCGATGTCGGATCGTCGCCGGCGGCGCGAACAATCAATTGGAATCCGAGGAGCTCGGCACCGAGCTCGACCGTCGCGGCATCCTGTACGCGCCGGACTACGCAATCAACGCCGGCGGCCTGATGAACAGCGCGATGGAGCTCGAGGGTTACAACGAAGCCCGGGCGCTGCATCGGGTGGCACGCATTCACGGCATCATCAGCCGCATCCTAAGTCTCGCATCTCGCAGCAATATTCCTACCTGGCAGGCGGCGCGGCGCCTGGCGGAAGAACGGATTACGGCGATCGGCAAGCTGCCTCGCAACGGTTGAGCAGTGGTGCCCAGGCTGCCGAAGGTGTAGCCTTTTGCATTAGGGTACTTGCAAGTAAGTTGCGGAGGCGCCATGAGAGCGCCCCGCCCCACCGTTCATCCGAACTTTTTCGAGATTGCCATGAGCGAACCGGTTTACATTGTCGCCGCCCGCCGCACTCCCATCGGCGCCTTTCAAGGCGCATTGGCCCCGCTGACGGGCCCGCAACTCGGCGCTGTCGCGGCTGCCGCTGCAATCAAAGATTCGGGACTCGCGCCCGATTTCATCGATGAAACGATCTTTGGCTGCGTGTTGATGGCGGGCATCGGCCAGGCGCCCGGCCGCCAGGCTGCGCTCGCGGCGGGCGTGCCGCAGAAAGTGCCGGCGACGACCATCAACAAGATGTGCGGCTCCGGCTTGAAAGCCGTGATGCTCGCCTCCGATCAGATCCGCGCCGGTTCGGCGAACGTCGTGCTCGCCGGCGGTTTGGAATCGATGACCAATGCGCCGTATTTGATTCCCAAGGCACGCGCCGGGCTGCGCATGGGCCATTCGGAAATTCTCGATCATATGTTCTTCGACGGCCTGCAAAGCCCGTTCGACGGCAAGATGATGGGCGCCTTCGCTGACGCTACTTCCGCCAAGTACGGCTTCACTCGTCAACAGCAGGATGAGTTCGCCGCCGAGTCCGTGCGTCGCGCGATGGCTGCCGTTGAGGGCGGTGGTTTCAATAGTGAAATCGCGCCGGCGACGGTGAAGGACCGCAAGGGCGAGCGCGTCATCGCCAAGGACGAAACGCCGTTCACTTGTGACATCAGCAAGATTCCCAATCTCAAGCCCGCCTTCAACAAGGACGGCACCGTGACTGCGGCCAGCTCTTCCTCTATTTCAGATGGCGCCGCTGCGTTGTTGGTCGTTAGTGCAGCGGCGGTTCGCCAGCACAACTTGAAGCCGCTCGCGCGGATTGTTGGCCACGCCAGTCACGCGCAGGCGCCCGAGTGGTTCACCACTGCGCCGGTGGGAGCCATTCAATCGGTGCTCGCGAAGACCGGCTGGTCGGCGAACGATGTCGATTTGTATGAAGTGAACGAGGCGTTCGCGTGCGTTGCCATGGCGGCGATTCGTGACATCGGTTTGGATCACGCCAAGGTGAACATCAACGGCGGCGCCTGCGCCCTCGGCCACCCGATCGGCGCGACCGGCGCTCGCATTCTCACGACGCTGATTCATGGCTTGCGCAACCGCAACCTCAAGCGCGGCGTCGCGTCGCTTTGCATCGGTGGTGGCGAAGCGACGGCGCTGGCGGTCGAGATCGTTTGAGAGGCTTCAAGGCGCTCGGATGAAACCCATTCGAGCGCCGCCACATCCTCAAACCGTAATAGGCGTCTCCGCCGAAATGCCCGCGACTTCATATCCTCTGCGATAGTCGCGAACATGCTTCGACATCCACTTCCTTGCCTCGTCCGCATTCTTGTCCCGAATCGCCATCACAATCCTCTTCTGCGCATCCGCTATGCGCGCGCGAGCCTGAGGCACGGTATCGATCATTCTCGCAAGTGAAGGCGCGAGCACCTGCGTGAGCGATTGCTTCGCCAAAACTAAAACCTGATTCCTCGACGCCGCCCCCAGCGCCTCGAAGAAACTCGCGACGATATTCACCGCATCCGGATCCCCTTCCGGTGACGCACGAAACGCCTCACTGATCTGCGTGAGCGTCGCCAGGTCCGCCTGCGTACGCCTTGTAGCAGCCAACGCTGCGACTTCCGGCTCGATGACCATCATCGCTTCCCAAACATCCACGAACGACACGTCGTGCAACACCAGCGCGTGACGCATGCCTGAGGCGACCTTCGCTGCCTCCGGCCGACTTACAACCATTCGCTTCGCCCCGGGCGGCCGCGCCACCAGCCCGGCACTCTCCAGCTGCCGGAGCGCCTCGCGCACCGTCGAGCGATGCACTCGAAACTGCTGGGCAAGGTCGGTTTCCGCCGGCAGCACATCTCCATCCCGCAGCGCGCGAGAAAGAATCTTGTGCTCGATCGCCGACGACACTTTCGTATAGGCCGGCGCGCGTTCCACCGGATCGAACAACGAGGCCCCGTCGGCAGTTTCAGGCGCAACGGACTCGGAGCCCGTGCCCGCGCGGCGGGCCAAAGAGGCGGGGCGCGCGGTCGATATCGTCTTCTTTTTCATGACCATAGTGAGTGAACGCAAAAGCGACGGTTGACTAAAAGACGGACTGTCGGACAATAGGGCAATTCGAGATCCGGCGCCAGCCCGCTTGGGGCTTGGCGTGTTCCGGACCTTAAACGTTAGGGGGCCATCGTGGAAGACTTCGACTTCGGTTTGGGCGAAGACCTGGACGCATTACGCGCCTCAGTGGCGAAATTCGCGAGCGAGCGCATCGCGCCCATGGCAGCAGTGATCGACCGCGAAAACCATTTTCCGCGGCAGTTGTGGCCGGAACTGGGCGACCTCGGCCTGCTCGGCATCACAGTGGAAGATGAATTCGGCGGCACCGGCCTCGGCTATCTGGCGCACGTGGTCGCGATGGAAGAAATCAGCCGCGCCTCGGCATCGATCGGCCTCTCCTACGGCGCGCATTCCAACTTGTGTGTGAACCAGATGCGACGCTGGGGCACGCCGGCGCAGAAGGAACGCTACCTGCCGAAGCTGATCTCTGGCGAACACGTCGGCGCGCTGGCGATGAGCGAACCCGGCGCCGGCTCGGACGTCGTGGGCATGCAGACGAGAGCCCAGAAGCGCGGCGACAGCTACGTGCTCAACGGCAACAAGATGTGGATCACCAACGGCACCATCGCCGACACGTTGATCATCTACGCCACGCTAGATCCTGAACTCGGCGCCAGAGGCGTCACCGCCTTCATCATCGAACGCGGCATGAAAGGTTTCTCCAGCGCGCAAAAGCTCGACAAACTCGGCATGCGCGGCTCGGACACGTGCGAGCTGGTATTTCAGGATTGCGAAGTACCCGCCGCCAACGTGCTCCACAAAGAAGGCATGGGCGCGCAGGTACTGATGAGCGGCTTGGACTACGAGCGCGTCGTGCTGGCGGGCGGTCCGCTGGGAATCATGCGCTCCTGCATGGACAACGTTCTGCCCTACATTCACGAGCGCCGGCAATTCGGCCGCGCGATCGGCACGTTCCAGCTGATGCAGGGAAAGATTGCGGATATGTACACGACCATGAACGCGTGTCGTGCGTATGTTTATTCCGTCGCGGCCGCGTGCGATCGCGGACGCGTCACACGTTTCGACGCCGCGGGCTGCATTCTGCAAGCGTCCGAGCGCGCCACCTGGATGGCGCTGGAAGCGATCCAAGCGCTTGGCGGCAACGGTTACATCAACGATTACCCGACGGGCCGCCTGCTGCGCGATGCGAAGTTGTATGAGATCGGCGCGGGCACGAGCGAAATTCGCCGCATGCTGATCGGGCGCGAGATTTTCGAGGCGACGGCATGACTCCGCTTGCGACCCGAGTCGATGCGAACTCCGAAGCGTTTCACACCAACGCGTCGTACATGCGCGGGCTGGTCGACGAACTGAAGCATCGTCTGTCGATTGCCGCTCTGGGCGGCGGCGAGGACGCACGCCGCAAGCACACTGAACGAGGCAAGCTGCTGCCGCGAGATCGAATCGCCACCCTGCTCGACCCAGGCAGCGATTTCCTGGAGATTGCGCCGCTCGCCGCCGAGGATATGTACGAGGGTGGCGCACCTTCCGCGGGCATCGTCGCCGGCATCGGCGAAGTTCACGGCCAGAAAATCATCGTGGTCGCCAACGACGCCACCGTGAAAGGCGGCACTTATTTCCCGATGACGGTGAAGAAACATCTGCGCGCGCAGGAGATCGCCGCGGAGAATCACCTGCCCTGCGTCTATCTCGTGGACTCGGGCGGCGCGTTCCTGCCGATGCAGGACGAAGTCTTTCCGGACCGCGACCACTTCGGCCGCATCTTCTTCAACCAGGCGCGCTTGTCCGCCAAGGGCATCACGCAGCTCGCAGTCGTGATGGGCTCGTGCACGGCCGGCGGCGCGTATGTGCCCGCGATGTGCGATGAAGCCATCATCGTGAAAAAACAAGGAACGATTTTCCTGGGCGGCCCGCCGCTGGTGAAAGCCGCGACCGGTGAAGTCGTCGATGCTGAAACGCTCGGCGGCGGCGACGTTCACACGCGCATCTCGGGGGTCGCTGACTTGCTGGCGAACAACGATCAGCATGCGCTCTCCCTGGCGAGAGACGCGATCAAACATCTTGCCCGCCGCTCCGAACCTTGGTTGGCAAGACAGGAAAGCCGCGAACCGCTGCACAATGTCGAGGACATCTACGGCGTCGTCCCGCGTGACACGCGCTATCCATACGACGTGCGCGAAATCATCGGGCGCATCGTGGACGCGTCTGAATTCCACGAGTTCAAACCGCTGTACGGCAAGACGATCGTTTGCGGATTCGCACACCTCTACGGTTATCCCGTGGCCATCGTCGCGAACAACGGCATTCTGTTCTCGGAGTCGGCCGTCAAAGCGGCGCATTTCATTCAGCTCGCGAACCGTCGCGGCGTGCCGCTGATCTTCCTGCAAAACATCACCGGCTTCATGGTCGGCAAGAACTTCGAGCACGGCGGCATCGCCAAAGACGGTGCGAAGATGGTGAACGCAGTCGCCTGCTCGCGCGTGCCGAAGTACACCGTCATCATCGGCGGCTCGTTCGGTGCGGGAAATTACGCCATGTGCGGGCGAGCCTATAACCCACGCATGATGTGGATGTGGCCGAACGCACGCATCTCAGTGATGGGCGGCGAACAAGCAGCGCAAGTACTTGCGACCGTCAAAGCCGATGGCATGAAGGCCCGAAACAAATCCTGGCCGGAAGACGAGCGCGAGCAGTTCCTGAGCGAGATCCGCAAGCAGTACGAGTCACAAGGTAATCCCTATTACGCGACGGCGCGCTTGTGGGATGACGGCGTGATCGATCCAATCGATACTCGTCGCGTGCTCGGCCAGGCGATCAGCGCCGCGATGTGCGGCCCTGCTCCGGGGCCTGAGCAATACGGCGTGTTCCGCATGTGAGATAGCAATGGCTAACGTCACGACCAACATCGATCCTCGCGGCGTCGTCACACTGACGCTCAACCGGCCTGAAAAGCACAACGCGCTCGACGGCGCCACCATGGGCGAACTCGACGCGGCGCTGACCAGCGTCGCGGCCGATCCCAAAGCACGCGTCGTTGTATTGACGGGCGCTGGCGCAAGTTTCTGTGCCGGCGCCGACATCGGTCACATGCGCTCCATGCTCAACATGACCGAAGAACAAAACGTCGCGGACGCGCTGGTCCTGGCGCGTTTGTTACGTAAGCTCGACGAGTTCGAGCTGCCGTTGATCGCACGAGTAAACGGCAATGCGTTCGGCGGCGGCGTTGGATTGATCGCCTGCGCGGACATCGCGATCGGTGCGGCAACAGCCAAGTTCGCATTGACCGAGGTTCGGCTCGGCATCGTGCCCGCCGCGATTTCACCGTATGTTGTCGCCGCGATCGGCAGTCGCCAGGCGCGACGTTTGTTTCTTACCGCCGCACCTTTCACTGCCGACGATGCAAGAGAGCTCGGCCTGCTCCATTTCACGGCGTCGCCCGAGCAGCTCGATCAGCTCGTCACGGAGCAGATCGATCACTTGTTGAAGGGTGGGCCGGCGGCGTTGAAGGCGGCGAAGCAGCTGGTCCGGCGTGTCGCTCACTGCCAAGACCGCGAAGTGTTGGGCGATGAAACTGCGCGCCTGCTGGCACGATTGCGCGTCAGCCCCGAGGGCAAAGAAGGGCTCTCCGCCTTCCTGGAACGGCGCAAATCGGCCTGGACACCGGACGCGTAGAATCAAGCAACGCCCGATCCTCGGAACGCCAACTTACCGCTCGGTAACCCCTCTTTGTGCGACGCAAAATCCGAGGTAAGATCCCACGCCTTTTGCTCGACACGCCCGGATGAGTGGTTTAGGGGAACCTCATGCAACTGGACGGAAAGCTCGTCGCCATCACTGGCAGCGGCCGCGGAATCGGCCGGGCCATGGCGCTCGCCTTCGCGCAGAAGCGCGCCAATGTCGCCCTGCTCGACCTGAACTCCGCCGACCTGGCTCAGACTCGCGCGATCTGCGAAGCGGAAGGCGTGCGAGCGAACACATACGTTTGCAACGTCGCTCATGAAGACGAAGTGACCGGCACGCTCGATCGCATCGTCGCCGACTTCGGCCGCCTCGATGTGATGATCAACAACGCCGGCATCACCAAGGACGGCCTGCTGGTCAAAGTTCAGGACGGCAAGGTCGTGGGCAAGATGTCGATGGATCAATGGCGCGCCGTGGTCGACGTGAATCTCACCGGCGTGTTTCTGGGCGCCCGCGAAGCCGCCGCCCGCATGATCCAGCTCGGCAATGGCGGCGTCATCATCAGCACCTCCAGCATTTCGCGCTCCGGCAACATGGGCCAGTCCAACTATTCGGCCACCAAAGCCGGCGTGGTGGCGATGAACGTGGTGTGGGCCAAGGAACTTGCGCGTTACGGCATTCGTACCGGTGCGATTGCTCCGGGCTTTACGCGCACCGAAATTCTCGACACGATGAAACCCGAGCTGATCGAAAAGGCCCGCCAGGCCGTGCCGCTGAAGCGCATGGCGGAACCGGCCGAGATGGCCCATGCCGCGATTTTCATCGCCGAGAACGACTACTTTTCCGGCCGCGTCATCGAAGTCGATGGCGGCCAGCGCATCTAGAGGGGAATCTCATGAAGTTGAATGAAGTGC
>CAMLEO010000197.1 GCA_946478975.1 uncultured Steroidobacter sp. | reverse complement strand
TGCGTCTGCATGTCGCGACAACTGGACACGAGCAGCATCGCGATCCTGGCTTGCCGATTTCACAGAATGACTGCGCTGCAGCCGTCCATCTTCAGCGTTACGCCGCCCATCGGACGCAGTTGCCGCTGAACCGCACGGCCGGCAATTTCCCGGCCCATGAAAAAGTCACAGCCACGGATTGCGCGACCGGCCGCCGCCTCCGGCTTCACCATTCTGGAGCTGATGATCACGGTGGCGGTGCTGGCCATTCTCATGGGCATCGCCGTGCCTTCGTTCAGCGAAATGATTCGCCAGAACCGGCTCGCGACGCAGACCAACGATCTGCTCACCGCAACCAACTTCGCGCGCAGCGAAGCGGTGAAGCGCGGTTCTCGCGTCACGCTGTGCCCGGCGAACGGCAATAACTGCAGCGGCGACTCGCAGTGGAGCGCGGGCTGGCTGGTGATCACCGACGACGGTCCGAACGTCGGCTCGCTGGATGCGGGTGAAATGGTCCTGCAGCGCTGGCCGGCCGCATCCGCGCAGAGCCTGATCGTTGCCAATCCGCTGACGGCGATCAGCTACCGGGCCAGCGGCGCGACCGAGATCATCGGCGTGTCGACGACCTTTGCGATCACCAATGATCCCTGCAAGAACCCGAACGGCCAGCGCACGGTGGACCTGTCCAAGTCAGGTCGCGCGCGAGTGAAGCGCGAGAACTGCGGGTGAGGCCGAGCATGCGCCAACTCATGAAAACTCACATTCGACCCCAGACCGTTCGCGCAATCGGCGCGATTCGCCACGGCCGTGGCATGACGCTGATCGAAGTGCTGGTCACACTGGTCATCATTTCTGTCGGCCTGCTCGGCGTGGCAGCACTGCAGCTGACCACGGTGCGTAACAACCTCGATGCATTCGTGCGCTCGCAGGCCGCAGTGCTCGCCGGCGACATGCTCGATCGCATTCGCGCGAATCGCGCCGCTGCCATCAACAACCAATACAACATTGCCTTCACTGATACCGTGGGCACCGGCTCGATCGCCCAGAGCGAAATGGCTCAATGGCGGGCGACGCTGCAATCGCAGCTCCCCAACGGCGAAGGCGCAATCGCCACCGTCAACTCGACCGTCAACGGCATGCCCCGGTGCATCGTGACCATCAGCATTCGCTGGGGCGAGCGCAGCACCACCCCGGCGGACCAGCAGGTCATGTTCGTTACCAGCAGCCAGATCTGAGCGCCATGACACGAAGCATTCATCGTCGGAGAACCGCTCGCGGCTTCAGCCTGCTCGAGTTGATGGTCGCGGTGACGATCAGCTTGATGCTGCTGATGGGTGTGGTGGCTTTGTTCGTGAGCTCGCGCGCGAGCTATGAGATGACCGAGAAGCTGTCGCGCATCCAGGAGAACGGGCGCTACGCACTCGACCAGATCACCAACGACATTCGCACCGCCGGCTATCAAGGCTGCTCGCGCCCGGTAGGCAGCGGCAATCGCAAAGCCGGCTTCGGCCTCAACACGCTGCCGACGCGCACCAGTTTGCTGTGGGATTTCACGGTGCCGGTGCAGGGGTTCCAGGGACTCACCGAAACCAGTTTCGCGCCATCCTTCTCCGGCCCGTTGATTCCCGCGACCAATCCGCCGCCCAATGGCTTGAGTGACATATTGGTGATACGCATGCCGGTGCGTGATTCGGTGCCATCGATACTGGCGGCGAGTCAGAGCAGTGCCAGCGATCCGTTGCAGATCGTATCCGCCAGCACAGCGCCGCCCCTTGGTCCTGCAATGATCAGCGACTGTCTCGCGCGAACCTACTTCCAGGTCACAGCGGGCAGCAGCGGCACCACTGTGCTGCATGCCGATACGGGAAATTTCGATGTCAACCCCGTGGATGGCACCGTGAGCGGCACCAATTCTCTGAAGCACGCCTACCTGAAAGGCGCCGAGATCGTGCCGCTCATTACCGTTATGTTTTACATCGCGCCCCGCGACGCGGCCGCGAAGGCCGCTACACCCACGCGCCTGTCGCTCTTTCGCCGCTAAGGAACAAACATTCCGGAGGAGATCGCCGAAGGCATCGACCGCATGGAAGTGCGCTATGGCGTTGACACGAACAACGACGGCCGCGTCGATAACTACGTCGATGCCAACGCCATTCCGGTCAACGGTGCCGGCAATCCGAACTGGAACACCGTGTACAGCGTGCTGGTCAGCCTGCTGGCACGCGCGCCCGAGTCTTACGGCACAGATCTCGACGGCCAGACCTACACGCTGCTCGTGGCAGGAAACAATGGAGCTCCGGCGGCGGTGAGGGTCGGACCGTTGAACGATCGTTTCCAACGCAAGGTGTTCACGGCCACCGCGGCCGTGCGCAACCAGATCATCGACTGAGGCTCATATGCCAATTCGCAATCGTATGGGGCGCGTAACGCGCCAGCGCGGCGCTGTGCTCGTGATCAGCTTGCTGCTGCTGTTGGTGATGACATTGCTCGGGCTAGGCGCGAGCCAGAGCACACGCATGCAGGAGCGCATGGCGGGCAACCAGCGCGACCTGGAACTGGCGATGCAAGGCGCCGAAGCAGGCCTGCGCGCGGCGGAAGAATTACTGCCGTCGAACCGTCCGGTCAACCTGTGCACGACCAACGGCAGCACCTGCGCCGCCTATCTGGAAAACACCCTCGTCGACAGCTCGCGCGCGCCCTTGGATCTGGGCCGCCAGTCGGATGACTGGTGGACGACGTGGAGCAAGCAGCATCCGGCCAACTCGACGCTGGGCCTGCAGAAGCCGCCGCAGTTCGTGAGCGAGCGCGTAGCGCGCATGCGAGACACGCTGTCGGAAGGCGATCCCAACATCAAAGTCGTGCGTGAGTACTACCGCGTGACCTCACGTTCGCGCGGCCTTACTGACAGCGCCCAGGTCGTCGTGCAGAGCACGTACGGCCGCATCACTTTCGAATGAACAACCCTCAACGAGCGACGCGCAAGCGACAGGTTGATCTCATGTTCAAACCCTATATTCATCGCTGCTCGACCCTGCTGGCTGCAGCCGCCGCCGTCATGCTGTCGATTCCGGCGCACGCCGTGGATCTGAATCTCAGCCAGGTGCCGTTGTATCTGAGCCCGAGCGTGCCGCCGCTGAACATGCTGGTGATCGGCCGCGATCACAAGCTGTACTACGAGGCATACAACGACTACACCGACTTGAACGAAGACGGGGTGCTCGACACCAAGTACAAGCCGACCGAGATGGACTATTACGGCTACTTCGACTCGAAAAAGTGCTACACGCACGACGGTGCGAAGTTCAATCCCTCGCGCGTCACCGACAACAAGATGTGCACCAACGAGTGGAGCGGCGACTTTCTGAATTACCTGACGACGACGCGCATCGACGCGCTTCGCAAGGTTTTGTACGGCGGCTTTCGCACGGTCGACACCGCTACGGCCACGGTCCTCGAACGCACCTACGTTCCCCAGGACGCGCACAGCTGGGGTAAGGAGTACACCAGCATTGCGGTCGACGGCTACGACCTGACGAAATACGCGCCGCTGTCGCTGCCCACGAACGGCAGGCGCCATCTGTTTGCGAACACGACCCCCCTCAACACCGCCGCGCCGCTGACGACTTTGAATCAGCCGCTGCTGCGCATCCTCACCAATCGCAGCGAGCGCATCTGGAACTGGGTCAGCATCGAGCGCCCTGTCGCCGGCACGCAGGTGCTGAATGCTTCGGGCACCAGAATCGACGTCACGCCGAGCGATCTGATCGTCAAGGTCGCGGTGTGCGTGCCTGGATTGCTCGAAGGCAACTGCCGCACATACACCAGCGGCAACACCACCAGCTTCAAGCCGATCGGCCTGTTGCAGGAGTTCGGCGAGAACAATTCGATGTATTTCGGCCTGCTCACCGGCTCCTACGCCAAGAACACCAGCGGCGGCGTGCTGCGCCAGCCGATGTCCTCGATCGCCGATGAGGTCAACGAGAACGGCACCTTCAACACCAGCGTGATCGGCACCATCGCGGCACTCAACCGTATGCGCGTGACCGGCTTCGGCAGCAATTATCAATACACCTGCGGATTCAACGCCGCGGCCCGCACCATCAACGAAGGCGAGTGCCAGATGTGGGGCAATCCGATCGCCGAGATGATGTACGAAGGCTTGCGCTATTTCGCCGGCAAAGGCTCGGCGACCAGCGACTTCGCTATTTCCTTCGGCGCGGGTGAGGAGTCGCAGTTGTCGGGCGGCGGCCTGCCGGTTGCAAGGTGGGACAATCCCTATCGCAACCGTCCGTACTGCTCCAAGCCGTTCGAGACCGTGGTCAGCGACATCAATCCCTCGTACGACACGGATCAGCTGCCGGGCAGCGCGTACGGCAGCTTCAGCGGCGATCTCAGCGGCCTGGACGTATCGAGCCTCGGCCAGAAGATCTGGAACGGCGAATTCGGCGCCGGCACCACCAAGAACATTTTCATCGGCGACGTCAACGGCGTCACCGACGGCGCGCCGACGTCCAAACAAGTGAGCTCGCTAGGAAACATTCGCGGCTTGTCGCCCGAAGAGCCGACCAAGCGCGGCGGCTACTACGCGGCCAGCGTCGCTCACTACGGCGCAATCACCGACCTGAACTCCGCGAGTGGCGATCAGAAAGTGCAGACGTTCTCGGTCGCACTGGCATCGCCGCTGCCGAAGATCGAAATTCCGGTCGGCAACGGCAAGATCAGCCTGGTGCCGTTCGCGAAGTCGGTGAGCGGCTCGGGCATCTCGCCGACCGCAACCTTCCAGCCCACCGACCAGATCGTGGACTTCTACGTCGATACCTTGACCCCGACCTCTGGCCGGTTCCGCGTCAACTTCGAAGACGTGGAGCAGGGCGCGGACCACGACATGGATGCCATCGTGGTCTACGACTACACAGTCAACTCCAACAACACCGTCACCGTGACGCTCACGTCCGAATATGCGTACGGCGGCATCACGCAGCACATGGGCTACGTGATCTCCGGCACCACTCGTGACGGCACGTACCTGGAAGTGCTCGACCGGCGCGATGGCGACGTCGCCGGCGACGTCGATTACCGCCTCGATACGCCGCCCGCGTTCACGGGCACGCCGCCGGCGCCGAACACCGGCTCCGGAAAATGGAATGACGGCCAAGCGCTGCCTTTCACGGCCTCACGCACCTTCAGCGTCGGCGCATCGCAAGGTGCCACGCTGCTGAAGGACCCGCTGTGGTACGCGGCCAAGTGGGGCGGCTTCAAGGACAGCAACAACAACAACATTCCGGACGTGCAGTCCGAGTGGGACGAGGATGCGGTCGGCACCCGCGGCGCGGGTACGCCTGACAATTACTTCCTGGTGACCAACGCGTTGAAGCTGAGCCAGCAACTGCGCGACGCGTTCAAGGAAATCATCCGTCGCAGCTCCACCGCGGCGCCGGTTTCGTTGAGCAGCGGCTCGGTCAGCAGTGACACGCGCATCTATCAAGCCAAGTTCGACACGGCGTCGTGGACGGGCAAGCTGCTGGCGTACAGCCTGCGCGTGCCGCCGGGCACCGTGAATCCAACCCCGGTGTGGGAAGCGAGCGAGCGGCTGCCGACCGCCAACAATCGTACGATCCTTACGCTCAACAGCGACAATCTCACGCCGGTGCCGTTCCGCTATGCCTCGCTCGACGACACGCGCAAAGCGCAGCTGAGCACTACGCCGGCGGAGGCACAGGTCTATGTGGATTACCTGCGCGGCGATGCCACTCAAGAAGGTGAGAGCACAGACTACAAGCTACGCGAGCGGCCCACCAAGCTCGGTGACATCGTCAACTCGGCGCCTTTGTATGTCGGCACGCCACGGGCCGGATATCCCGACAACTTCGCAGGCGGCAGCGGCTACCAGCGCTTCGTCGACGACAAGCAGAATCGCCCGACGATGGTGTATGCGGGCGCGAACGACGGCATGTTGCATGCCTTCGACGCCGACACCGGCCGCGAGCGCATGGCATTCATTCCGAGCCCGGTGTTTGCAAATCTCAAACAGCTGACTCAGCCCAGCTACACGCATCGTTACTTTGTGGACGGTGCGCCGAATGCGGCCGACGTGTATTTCAACACTGCCTGGCACACGGTTCTGGTCGGCGGACTCAACCTCGGCGGCCAGGGTATCTACGCGCTCAATGTCACTGATCCGGACAGCTTCTCCGAAACTACGCCGGCCAATACCTTCATGTGGCAGTACACGGATACCAACGATCGCGATCTGGGCTACACATACAGCCAGCCGGCCATCGTGTACTTGCAGAATGGCGTCTGGGCTGCGGTGTTCGGCAACGGTTACAACAACACTGCGCCCGACGGTCGGCCGAGCCTGACCGGCAATGCGGTCCTGTATGTTGTGAACATCCAGACCGGCGCGATCATTCGCAAGTTCGACACTGGCGTGGGCATGGCGGCCGATCCTTTGAGTCAGGGGCGTCCGAACGGCATGGCGACGCCGGTGCTGGTCGACACCGACGGCGACCGCGTCGTCGATCATGCTTACGCAGGCGACTTGTTCGGCAACCTGTGGAAGATCGACCTGCGTTCGACCAACTATCAAGAGTGGGGCTTCGCGTTCGGCACTTCAGCCAATCCGCAGCCGCTGTTCGTCGCCAGGGATGCCGCCGGCAATCGTCAGCCGATCACCGTGCGGCCCGAAGTCGCGCGCGGTCCGGACAGCGCCGGCATCATCGTGGTGTTCGGCACCGGCAAGTTCCTCGAGGACACCGACAAGATCATCACTCCCCAGCGCACCCAGACGTTCTACGGCCTGGTGGATATGAATACTTTCACCGCCGCCGACCAGATCGCGGGGCGCACCGACCTGGCTGTGCAGACCATCACGTCCGAAGGGCCGATCACACGCCGTGACGGCACTACGACCCTGTCGCGCCAGACCTCGCAGAATCCGATCAGCGGCAAGGGCTGGTATATGGATCTCATCTCGCCGCGCAACGGCTATGAGGGCGAGCGCTCGGTCAGCGATCCGCTGGTGCGCGATGACCGCGTGGTCTTCACGACGCTGCTGCCGAACAGCGACCCGTGCGGTTTCGGCGGCAAGAGCTGGTTCATGGTCCTGGACCTGCTCAGCGGCGGCATGCTCCCCGAGGCGCAGCTGGATACCAACGGCGACGGCGTCGTCGACGAGAACGACACGCCGAGCAGCGGCACGCAGCAGGACGGCGCGGGCACCAAGGCCAATGCGGCTACGTGCTTGAGCTCGGACTGCCCGGGCGACATCGCGTTCAACGCCGATTCCAGCGGTAATCTCAATCAAATGATCCTGCGCTCCTACGGCGCGGCGCGCGGGCGCCAGTCGTGGCGCCAGGTCAGGTAAAGGAACATTCGTATGCTGTCTCGAAAGACTTCGCGCACCCGAGCCGCCGGCATGACGCTGGTCGAGTTGCTGATCGCGGTCGCCATCGTGGGCATCCTGGCGGCGATCGCGTATCCCAGCTACCAGGCCCAGGTGCGCCGGGGCAATCGCATGGATGGCAAGGCGGAGCTGATGGAAGCCGCGCAGGAGCTGGAGAAGTGCTTCACGCGCTACGGTGTCTATAACAATGCGGCGTGCAGCTCTCTGGCCGGAATCACTGCCGGCAGGCTGAGCGAGAAGGGCAAGTATCTGATCACGTTCGTTCCCAACTCACTCACGACCACGACCTACACGCTGCAGGCGACGCTCCAGCCGGGGCGGGGGCAGGATACCGAGTGCGGCGTCCTGAGCATCGATCAGTCCGGGCTGCGCGTCAGCAACGGTACCGACCCGGTCCAGCGCTGCTGGTAACGGGCTAAATCTTCCTGATGTAAGTCGATTACAGCGGCCTCCTCACGGAGGCCGCTTGCTTTCGCGCGTAAGTGGCTGTATATAGACACAGGCAGTGGTTATATACAACTTGTGATCGAGCCGTCATGTCAGAACTCACCCCTCGACAACGCGAAATCGTCAAGCTGATCCAGGAGTCCCTGCGCGACAACGGCATGCCGCCAACGCGCGCGGAAATCGCCACCGCAATGGGCTTCAAATCGGCCAATGCCGCAGAAGAACATCTGCGCGCCCTGCAAAAAAAGGGTGTGCTGGACATCATTCCCGGCGCCTCGCGCGGGATTCAGTTGAAAGATTCTCTTCGTGAGCAAATGGGCCTGCCGCTGATTGGTCGAGTTGCAGCCGGCAGGCCCATGCTCGCGGAGGAACACATCGAGGCGCGCTACCAGGTCGATCCGAAAATTTTTCAGCCGCGGGCCCATTACCTGTTGAAGGTGCGCGGCATGAGTATGAAAGACATCGGCATCCTGGATGGCGACCTGGTCGCCGTGCATCGCACGCCGGAAGTGCGCAATCGCCAGGTGGTGGTCGCGCGCCTGGACAACGAAGTGACGGTCAAACGTTACAAGCAGGACGGCAAGATCGTGTGGCTGCTGCCCGAGAACGAAGAGTTCGAGCCGATCCGCGTGGATCTCAAAGAGCAGTCGCTGATCATCGAAGGCATCGTGGTCGGCGTGCTGCGCCAGGGCAAGTCCAAAGGGCTGTTTCAGTAAGCTCGCCGCTCATCGGCGGGAAGTAGATCAGTCTCGCCGCTCAACGGCGAGAAGTAGATCAGGCTCGCCGCTCAACGGCGAGAAATAAACAAGCCCTTAACCGGCATTCGCCAGCAGCGATCTGATCTCCGGCAGGCATGAGCCGCAATTGGTGCCGGCGCGCAGCTTGCGGCCCACGTCCTGTGCGGTCGTGAGCTTGTCCGCCGCGATCGCCTTGCACAGCGTGTTACGCCCCACGCCGAAGCACGAGCACACCACCGGGCCGGGGTCGTCGCCCGCCGAGGTCGGCCCGCCGTTCAACAGCGATGCGCGATCGGCGTCGCTGATTCGTCTCTTGGCAAACAAGCCCGACAACCACGCGCGCGACGGCAGATCGAGGCGCGTGGAAATGAAAACGCAGCCCGCCATTTTCTCGCCGATCAGCAGCACGCCGCGAAATACGCCCGTCGCCGGATCGGCATATTCGATCCAGTCTGCATCGTTGTGATCCGCGCCGAGCAGGGTACGAGCCCATGCCGAGTTCGGCGGCGTCCGATCTCGACCGGCAATCTCATAACGAGTGAACTGCGCGCCACGCGCGACCGCCCACCACGTCGAGTCCGTGATATTCACCGGCGTGCGTGAAAGCACGAAGCCATGCCACTTCACGACGAACGGCATGACGCGCGCCGGCGTATGTTTGAACTCGGGCTCGCCGGAAACCGGATCGACGGCAGGATTCACCAGCGCACCGACCCGAGCATCGGAGGCGAATGCGCCGTTCCAGTGAATCGGCGCGAACACGCTGCCCCTCGGGACCTCGCCGCTGATCTTCAAGCGCGCGACCAGCGAGCCCCAGCGCGTTTCGAGACGAGCGAGCTGGCCTTCATTCACCGCCCACAGCAGCGCATCCTGAGCGTGCATATCGATGTACGGCTCGGGCGTATGAGTATTCAGTTGCGGTGCGCGGCCGGTGCGCGACATCGTGTGCCATTGATCGCGGACGCGGCCGGTGTTGAGCACCAGCGGAAACTCGTCGTTCGGCGCATTCACCGGCGATCGAGGTGCGGTGGCCACGAAGCGCGCTTTGCGATCGCGATGATAGAAGCGGCCGGATTCCAGCAGTCTCGTTGTGCCGGTTCGTCGGTCCGCCGCGACCGGCCATTGCACCGGCGCCAGCGTTTCGTATTCCGCCGATGTGAGATTCGCGAGCCCGCCGATATCGAAGGCGCGTGCACCGTGATTGCCCGTCGCTGACAGTGCAGCGTGCTCAGCAAATATTTCTTGGGGCGAGTTGTAACTGAACGCGCTGGCGTACCCGAGCCGCTTCGCCACTTCGCAGATCAACCACCAATCGGGACGCACCTCCGCCGGCAGCGGCATGAACGGCCGCTGGCGTGAAATGCGTCGCTCCGAGTTCGTCACCGTTCCGTCTTTCTCGCTCCAGCCGGCGGCGGGCAGCAGCACGTGCGCGAACTCGTTGGTGTCGGTCTTTTCGAAACAATCGGACACGACCACCAGCTCGCAGCGGCGCAGGGCTTCTTTCACCTTGTCCGCGTCCGGCAGGCTCACGACCGGATTGGTCGCCATGATCCACACGGCTTTGACTTTGCCGTCGTACATGGCATCGAACAGGTCGACCGCTTTGAGGCCGGCGCGATCGGCGATGCGTGGGCTGGCCCAGAATGTTTGCACGACTTCGCGATGGGTTGCGTCATCGAGATCCATGTGCGCGGCCAGCATGTTTGCCAGCCCGCCCACTTCACGCCCGCCCATGGCGTTCGGCTGGCCGGTGATGGAGAAGGGCCCCATGCCAGGCTGGCCGACGCGAGCGGTGAGCAAGTGACAATTGATGATGGCGTTGGCTTTGTCGGTGCCGGCGGAAGACTGATTCACGCCCATCGAGAACGCCGTGATGGCGCGTCGACTGCTCGCAAACAAACGATAGAACTCGTTCAAGGTCGCGACGTCGATCCCGCACATCTCGGCCACAGTGGGCGCCGTCTCATGTGCGACGCGCAGAGCTTCGTCGACGCCTCGCGTGTGATTGGCGATGAACTCCTGATCGCCGTGCCCGTGCTGATCGAGATAGGCGAGCAGGCCGTTGAACAACCAGACATCCGTGCCGGCGCGCACCGGCAGATGCAGATCGGCGATGTCACAAGTAGCGGTCCGGCGAGGATCGATGACGACCACCTTCAGCGCCGGATTCTGTTCCTTCGCCTGCACGATGCGCTGGAACAGGATCGGATGGCACCAGGCGGTGTTCGAGCCGACCAGCACGATCAGCTCGGCGAGCTCCAGATCCTCGTAACACACCGGCACGATGTCCTCGCCGAACGCACGTCGATGGCCGCTGACCGCCGAGGACATGCACAGCCGCGAGTTGGTATCGATGTTCGCCGTGCCGATGTAGCCCTTCATCAGCTTGTTGGCGACGTAGTAATCCTCGGTCAGCAGCTGTCCGGAAACATAGAACGCCACGGCCTCCGGTCCGTGCTCGGCGATGATGCGTGCGAACTCGCGTGCGACGTGATCCAGCGCGTCGCCCATGGGCACGCGCTGGCCGTTCACTTGCGGATATAACAAACGTCCATCGAGACCGAGCGTCTGGCCGAGTGCCGAGCCTTTGGAGCACAGTCGGCCGCGATTCGCGGGGTGCTCCACGTCGCCGCTGATCTCCACTTCGCCGCCATGTTTATTCCCTGCGGCGTTCGGCCGGGCGATGACGCCGCAGCCGACACCACAATATGGGCAAGTCGTTCTAACGCTCACTGCTTCCCGGCCACCGCCGCACCGAATATCAACTTGTCGCGCAACGGACCGACATCGCGGCCGGCGCTCATCAGCTCGCAATACCAGGCACCGTCACGCGTATCGCCATACAGCACGGCGCCGCGGACTTTGTTGTTTTCGATGACGATGCGTTTGTAAATGCCGCGCTTGGCGTCGCGTAACACCAGAGCTTCGCTGCCCGGGCCGCCGAGGAAATCGCCGGCGGAGAACAGATCGATGCCGCTGACTTTGAGTTGCGTCGAGAGCACCGAGCCGGCGTAGCGACCGATGCCAACCTCGGCCAGATGAGTCGCGCACACACGAGCTTGTTCGAACAGCGGCGCTACCAGACCGTAGGTGTTATTGCGATGCTGGACGCACTCGCCGACGGCATAGATGCACGGATCGAACGTTTGCATCGTGTCGTTCACGAGCACGCCACGGTCGCAACGCAGGTTGGCGGCGCGAGCGAGCTCGATGCTCGGACGAATGCCCGCGGCCATCACCACCAGGTCCGCTTCGATTGTTTGTCCGTCTGCGAACTGCACGGCGGTGACCCGATCCGAGCCCAGGATCGCCGTGGTTTTCGCCGGCATGTGGAAGTTCAAGCCGCGGCGCTCCAGCTGCTGCTTGAGCAGTTGCGAAGCAGCCGGGTCGAGCTGGCGTTCCATCAATGTTTCCAACAGATGGACCACGGTCACCTGCATGCCTTGCTTGAGCAGGCCGTTCGCAGCTTCCAGGCCCAGCAGGCCGCCGCCGATCACGACTGCTTTCGAATGCGTGCGCGCAGCTTCGAGCATCGTGTTCACATCCTGCAGATCGCGGAATGTGACGACGCCCGGCAGATCGTTGCCCGGAACCGGCAGCACGATGGGATTGGAACCGGTCGCGAGCAGCAAACGATCGTAGCGGGCCTCAATGCCGGACTTGGAGCGAACGACCCGGCGCACGCGATCGATGGCGACCACCGGATCGCTCAAGTGCAGGGTCACGCCGTTGTCTCGATACCATTCGACGGGGTTCAGCACGATGTCGTCGAATTGTTTCTCGCCGGCGAGCACCGGCGACAACAGGATGCGATTGTAGTTGGGGTAGGGCTCGGCGCCGAACACAGTGATATCGAACGGCTGGCCGCTGATGGCGAGCAACTCCTCGATCACTTTCATGCCGGCCATGCCGTTGCCGACCACGACCAGCTTGCGACGCTTGTGCATGCGAAGCGGCTCGCTCTTGATCCACACCTTGCCGTCGCTCACGCGTGCAGGCCACGCACGCACCGACAGATCGGGATCTTCGATGCAGCGGCCGGTGGCGAGATTGAAGTGCTGTTTATAGATCGGCGACGCCACGACCGGCTCGCCGTTGAGATCGCCGACGATGCCGCGCGAGAGCACGTTCGCCTCGCTGTGCGGATCGTAGTTGTCGATGGCGTAAACGACCTCGCCGATGCGAAACACAGCGATCTGCCGGCCCTCGATCAGGGCGGCGACGCCGATGTCCGGCATCAGATCGTCGAATGCGCAAACGCTGGTCCATGCACCCGCACGCTTCATACAGCCTCCCGGCGCTGCGAGCGCTCTTCGCTGGTGGCGGGGCGGATCTGCCCGCGCTCCTGCACGAACACCACGTTTTCGTCATTGCGATCGCTGTTCACGAAGGTGCGGAAGCGCTTGAGCGTCTGCGGATCTTCCACTGCCTTCTTCCACTCGCATTCATAAGTGTTCACGACTCTCGCCATATCGGCTTCCAACTCCGCAGCGATGCCGAGCTTGTCTTCGATCACGACTTGTTTCAGGTAATCGAGGCCGCCTTCCAGGTTGTCGAGCCACACCGAGGTTCGCTGCAGGCGGTCGGCGGTGCGGATGTAGAACATCAGGAAGCGATCGATGTAGCGGACCAAGGTTTCGCGATCCAGATCGGCCGCAAGCAAGTCGGCGTGACGCGGCTTCATGCCGCCGTTGCCGCACACATACAGGTTCCAGCCTTTCTCGGTCGCGATCACGCCGACGTCTTTGCTCTGCGCTTCGGCGCATTCGCGCGTGCAGCCGGAGACCGCGAACTTCAGCTTGTGAGGAGAGCGCAGACCTTTGTAGCGATTCTCGATGTCGATCGCGAAGCCCACGCTGTCCTGCACGCCGTAGCGGCACCACGTCGAGCCGACGCACGATTTCACGGTGCGCACCGACTTGCCATACGCGTGGCCGGACTCGAAGCCGGCGTCGATGAGTTCACGCCAGATCAGCGGCAGCTCGTGAACCTGCGCGCCGAACAGGTCGATGCGCTGGCCGCCGGTGATCTTGGTGTACAGCCCATATTTCTTGGCGACGGCGCCGATCACGATGAGCTTGTCGGGAGTGATTTCGCCGCCGGGAATGCGCGGGACGACGGAGTAGGTGCCGTCCTTCTGCATGTTGGCCAGGAAGTAATCGTTCGTGTCCTGCAGCGGCGCTTTGTCGCGCTTGAGCACGAACTCGTTCCAGCACGAAGCCAGAATGGAGCCGACGGTCGGTTTGCAGATGTCGCAGCCGCGACCGCGGCCGTGCTCCGCGACGAGCTGC
>CAMLEO010000196.1 GCA_946478975.1 uncultured Steroidobacter sp. | reverse complement strand
ATGCTGCCGCCGCTGTGGCAGAAGATCACGCTGTTCAATCCGGTCGTGTACCTGATCAACGGCTTCCGCTGGAGCTTCTACGGTGTGTCCGATGTCGCAGTCGGCGTCAGTCTGGGCATGACGCTGTTCTTCATGGCCTTGTGCCTGACGATCATCTGGTGGATCTTCCGGACCGGCTATCGCCTGAAAGCCTGATCACCCCGCCTCTGGAGGATGTGCATGTCTGCGCCGACGCTGTCTCGCCGTTCTGCTTTGCTGGGCGCCGCCGCGCTCACGCTGCCGATGAGTTGGGCGCATGCCGCCCGGTGGAACGGTTATCGAGACGCCATCGTCATCGACGGGCTCGGCGGGCCAGGCAGCTCCACCGCCGAACCGGGCCAGCCGCTCACCGAAGAGCATGTGAAAGACGTTCGTGACAGCGGCCTGACGGCCGTGCTGCTCACAGTCGGCACCGTCGGCACGATGCCGTCCGAGTCGGCCTTCGCCGAAACGGTTCGCAGCATCCTGAGCTTCGATCGTGAGATCGCGCATCACCCGGATACGTTCGTAAGCATTCGCACGGCGCAGGACATCGCGGCGGCGAAGAAAGCAAAGCGCACTGGCCTGATCTACGGCGTGCAGGACGGCGTGGCATTCGAGAGCGAGCTCGACCGGCTGGAAGATTTGTATCAACTCGGCCTGCGCGTGGTGCAGCCGACCTACAACCGCCGCAACCTGCTCGGCGACGGCTGCATGGAAACATCCAACGCCGGTTTGAGCCGCACCGGCGTGGAATGTATCGAACGCTTGAACTCGCTCGGCATCCTGGTGGATCTGAGCCACTGCGGCCGGCAGACGTCGGCCGATGCCATTCGCGTGTCCAAAAAGCCGGTGGCGTTTACTCACACCGGTTGTGCGGCGGTCTCCGAACACCCGCGCCATCGCACCGATGCAGAGCTGCGTGCGGTGGCGGACAAAGGCGGCGTGTCCGGCGTGTTCTTCATGCCGTATCTCAATGGCGGCAAGCAGCCGACCGCAGCCGATGTCATCCGCCATCTGGAACACATGATCGACGTCGCCGGCGAAGATCACGTGTCGATCGGCACGGACGGCTCGATCTCCGCTGCCGTGCTCGACCAGAAATATAAAGATACGTTCGCCGAGACCACGCGCAAGCGCAAGGAGGCAGGCATCGCCGCGCCGGGCGAAACGGAAGATGGTTATTTATTCGCCAACGACCTGAACACGCCGCGTCGCCTGGAAACGCTCGGCCAGATGCTGGCCGACAAAGGTCACAGCGCGACGCGCATCGAAAAGATTCTCGGCGGCAACCTGGTGCGCGTGTTCAAAGACTCCTGGGGCGCCTGAGCGCCCCAGCCGCTAGAGCTTGAACACCACGCTCAGCGACGTTTGCTCGATGCTGCTCTTGCCGGTGTCGTCGTACTTCAGGTCGTCGGTGCGTTGATATTCCAGGCGCGTCGCCCAGCGCGGCGCGAACGACCACTGCACGCCCGCCCCGGCCATCACAACTTCATCGCTGAAAGTACGTTTGAACGTGGCGCCGATGCCAAAAGATGTTTCCTGATCGGCAAACAGCACGCCGCCGCGCAGGAACAGCTCCCATTGCTCGCCCAGCGGCAACGAACCGAGCACGGACACGGACGGGCCGGTCACGCTGAGCTGGTAATGAACGTTGCTGCCGACCGAATAGCGCTCGATGCGCTCGTAATCGCCGAAGTCGGTATAGGCCAGCTCAGCGGCGAGATAGCGATTGATGCGATAACCGACGGTGGCGCTGAAGCCGGTATCCACATCGTCGATCTCGATCGACGTCGGCGTGATGACATTCGGCGGATTGATGATGATGACCCCGCCACTCGGCGGCGGCCGCGAAATTATGCCGCCGAATACCGGCGGCACCATGGCGGTGAAGACCGGCAGGCCAGGGTAGCCGTCCACGTCATGCTCGACGCGGCTGGCCGTCGCGGCGAAATAGAAACCGGGCTCCGCCGCGTACGCGGTCGTAGATAACAGGAACGTTGCGAGCGGCACGCCCCAGGCTGTGCTGCGATTCATGCAGGATCTCCGTATCGTCAGGCTCGATGTCAGAAGTCGAACAACACACCGAGCGACAGTTGCTCGATCTTCGTGGTGCCCGGCTGCGGTGCGAACGCGGTGCCGCCGAGATCGATGTGATCGGTGAGCTGATATTCCAGGCGCGTGGCCCAGCGCGAGGCGAACGACCATTGCACGCCCGCACCGGCCATCCATACTTTGTCACCGGTTCGATGCGATCTGCGGAACGAGCCGCTCCGCCAGTCGATCTCCTGATCCAGGAACAGCACGCCGCCGCGGGCGAATATTTCCAGCGAGGATGTCAGCGGCAAGGTGCCGAGCAGCGACACGCCCGGGCCGAACGCATCGATGTCGGAGCGCACGTCGAGATTCAACGGCACGATGAAGATGTTGGTCGAATAATGCTCGACCACCGACGCTGTGCCGAAATCGTAGTAAGCGAGCTCAGCGGCAATATATTTATTGACCTGGTAGCCGAGCGTGACAGTCCAGCCGAGATCTTTGTCGTCGACCGTGACCCGGCTCGGTGCCACCGGCACCAGGAACCCGAACGGCAGGCCGCTGCCCACCAGAATCTGCCCCTCTCCGTGCGCATCCTGCTCGACGCGACTGGCCGAGGCACCGAAATAAAAACCGCTTTGCTGGTTCTCCGGGATTTCGGCCGCTGCAGCGATTTCACAACTGAGCGAAACGAACAACAGCACCGGCGCGGCTGCGCACCCGAAGACATTCCGTTTCATTTGTTTTCTCCCTGCCAGAAACAAACACGCCCTGCATCGGCAGGGCGTGATCGTACGGCAGTTCGAACGCAGCCGTCGTCAATTTTTACTTAGTTCGTCGATGCGGCGGAGCCTTCGGCCGGCGGATTCCAAGCCGGTCCGCTGAATTCGGTTTCGACGATCACTTCCACTTCGTCGCCGACGCCGAACGTGGTGCCCGGCGCGGGGATGCCAAAAGAAATTCCGAACTCCGAGCGCTTAAGTGTGCCGTGCGCGGAGAAGCCGATGCGCGCGTGCTTGTCCATCGGATGACCGGCGTAGCCGCCGTTGAAGCGAGCATCCAATGTCATCGGCTTCGTCACGCCGCGCATCGTGAGATCGCCGTGAATGAGCATGGTGCGCGCGCCGGTGACTTCAACGCTGGTGGAACGGAATGTGATCTGCGGATATTTCGCCGCGTTCAGCCATTGCTCGCCGGTCAGCTCGGCGTTGAAGTCGACCTCGGCGACGTTCGGATAATCCGTTTCCAGCGACTTCGCATCGACGTTCACGGTGACGGTCGATGCGGCCAGGTTCTTGGGATCGAATTGCAGATCCGCCGAGGCTCTTTTGAAACGCGCGGTGAAGTGAGAGAAGCCCAGGTGATTCACCCGAAACAGCACGCTGGTGTGCGCCTGGTCGATCGTGTACGCACCAGCCGGCACATCCACTGGCGCTTCTGCTTGCGCTGGCGCCGGATCCTGCGCGCACATCGGAGCACGTGCCGTTTCGGTCTGCGCCGTCTCGGTCTGCGCCTTTTCAGACTTCGGCGAGCATGCAGCCAGCGCCACGGCCAGCGGTAAAACAATCCATGCGGACTTCATCGGTCGTCTCCTGTCGTTTATTGGGTTCATGGCCCAAGGACGCGGCGATGGTAGGCGATCCGACAGCGGCCGGACGAAATTGCCGCTGCTGCCTCCAAACCCGCCGGCGCCACGAATGGGGCTGCGAATAGCTCCGTGAAGGCGAGGTGGTCTCCATGATCCGGCGTGTGCTGCTGATTTCGGCCCTGATGCTGGTCGGGTGCGCGACCCATGAGGGGCGGCCGGACAACGCCAAGATCAGTTCGGTGAAGCCGGTCAAGGTGAACGTGATCCGGGACTTCGTTTACACGCCGAACGACTGGCCGCAGGAGCTGCGCGCCGATTTGTACAAACCGGCGGGCAATGGGCCGTTTCCGGCAGTCGTGATGATTCACGGCGGCGGCTGGGAACGCCGGACGCGCGCGGACATGGACGACATTTCCCAGAAAGTCTCCGAGCGCGGCTATGTAGTGTTGAATATGTCCTACCGCTTCGCCCCGCAGTGGCACTTCCCGGCACAGCTGCAGGACGTGCAGCAGGCGGTGCTCTGGCTGCGCGCGCACGCTACCGAAAACAACGTGTTGAAGAACCGGATCGCCGCCTGGGGCTATTCTGCCGGCGCGCACCTGGCCGCCCTGGCGGGCGTGACCAGTCCCGAGGATCACTGGTACGTCGAAGGAGCCCGGGTGCAGGCGGTCGTCGCCGGCGGCACGCCGGTGGACATCCGCTATTACAAGGGCGGCGAGCTGACCAACGCCCTCACCGGCGTCTCCTATGAAAAAAACCCCGAGCTGTGGCGCGAAGCTTCGCCGATAGCGCTGGTGAGCAAGGACGATCCGCCGATGTTCCTGTACCACGGCACGTTCGACTTCACCGTCGGCGAGAACAATGCCCATGCAATGTACGAGGCCTTGAACGCCAACAACATTCCGGCCGAGCTGTACCTGATCCACGGCCTGGAACACATGAGCACCTTCGTGATGGACTCGCCGGTCGAGAACGGCATCGATTTCCTGGATCTGTACCTGCGCCAGACCAAACCGCGGGTCGCAAGCCCATAAGACCCGCGCTATTGCTCGGGATTCTGCGCTACCATCGGCGCCCATGTCGGGGCGCAGAACAAGCATCAACGACGTCGCCAAGGCTGCCGGCGTCGCCATCAAAACAGTCTCGCGGGTTCTCAACAACGAACCGAACGTTCGCGAAGAAACTCGCGCGCAGGTGTTGGCTGCGGTCAAGAAGCTGAACTATCACCCCAGCCTGTCGGCCCGCAGCCTCGCCAGCCGGCGCTCCTACCTGGTCGGGCTGGTCTACGACAACCCCAGCGCCAACTACACCATCGAAGTGCAGCGAGGCGCGCTGGCCCGCTGTCGCGAAGCCAAGTTCCTGTTGCTGCTGCATGAAGTGGCCGGCCGCCCCGAGGAGGTCGAGCAGGACATTCTCACGTTTGCGAACCAGACCCACCTGGACGGCCTGATCGTCGCCCCGCCGTTGAGCGAATCGGCCGATCTGATCCGCGCGCTGGATGCGCAGGGCCTGCCGTTCGTGCGAATTGCGCCGAATGAATTCAAACATCGCGCGCCGTATGTGGACATCGACGATGAAGGCGCGGCGCGCGAGATGACGGAGTATCTGATCGGCCTCGGCCACCGGGCGATCGGCTTCATCATCGGCCGCGCCGGGCACTTTGCCAGCGGCGAGCGTCTGCGCGGCTACAAGGCGGCGTTGAAGAATCACAAGATTCCATACGTGCCCGAGTACGTGCGCCAGGGCGACTTCCTGTTCGATTCAGGCCTGGAAATGACCCGTCAGCTGCTGGCGCTGCCGAAGCGGCCGACCGCGATTTTCGCCGGCAACGACGACATGGCCGCCGGCGCGTTGATGGCCGCACACGAAATGGGCGTCGCCGTGCCCGCGCAGTTGTCCGTTGCGGGTTTCGATGATGCAGCGATTGCGCGAACCGTGTGGCCGCCGCTCACGACCATCTGCCAACCCACGTATCAACTCGCCTATCGTGCGGCGGATCTGCTGCTGGAGACGCTGCTCACCGGCAACACACCGAAGCCCGCACGGCTCGCGTACACGTTGGTGCGCCGGGATTCCACGGCGGTGGCACCGGGCTCCAAGCCCCCAATTTCGAGATCCCAATAACGTCGCCCTCGCGACCAACGCGCATATCATTGCGCCTGCCCATCGTCCACGGAATCACGGATCGCGCGATGCAGAGCTGCCCGGCCGCCAAATTGCTGATGTTCGCTGTGCTCGTCACAGCGGCCGGCGCGCACGCGCAGACCTCCGAAGGCGGTGCCGACGCCAGGCCTGAAGATCCATTGCCGAAGCTGCCGCGCGACGCGACGTATGTGCTGGACGGTTCGCTGGAACGCGTGCGCCAGTCGTTTTCGATTCCCGGCATGGCCATCGGCATCGTCGAAAACGGCGAGCCGGTGTATGTGCGGGCATTCGGTGTGCGGGACCTGGAGACCGGCGAGCCGGTCACTGTGCACACGTCGTTTCACGTCGCATCGCTGACCAAGACATTCACGACCGCCGCGCTGATGCAGTTGACCGAGCAGCAGCAGCTCGCGCTCGACGCGCCGATCACGCAGTACGTGCCCACGTTCGCGAATTCTTCCATCACTGTCACTCACCTGCTCACGCAGGGCGCGGAGCCGAACGAGGGCGACGCGGACTTCAATCTGCTCGGTGCGGCGATCGAGTCCATCACCGGCAGCAAATATCCGAGCTACATCCAGGACGCGGTGCTGAACAAGGCGGGCCTGCACGAAAGCACGTTCGATGTGCCGAAACAGGAAGGCGACGTCGCCTGGCCTCACACCGGCAAAGTATTCGTCAGCCGCGCCGCCGAGTATCCGGACGATCGCGCGACGATGCCGAGTTCCGGGCTCAACTCCAGCATCAACGACATGACGCGCTGGGCGGCGCTGCACGTGAATCGCGATCCGGCGCTGCTCTCTGCAAGCTCGTACGAAGCGATGTTTCAACATCGGCCCGACCGCAGCCGGGAAGGCATGGCGATGGGCCTGGGCTGGCAATTGGAAAAACGCGGCGACGGCTGGCTGCCGCAGCACTACGGCCAGGAGCACGGCTTCACCACATCGATCACGCTGTATCCTCAGCAGCGCCGCGCGATTGTGATCTTGTCCAACGGCGAAACGACGCCGCGAGGAGAGATTCGTAAATTGATCGAGTCGGTGCTCGAGACCGGCTCTTACGTCACACCTCAGCCGCCGCTGTTACTACGCTTCAACTCGCCGTGGTTGATGGGTGGAGTCGCGGCGGTCGTGCTGGTGCTGATCGGTTCGATCGTGAGCATGATCCGCCGCCGGCGCCAGCATCGATAATCAGCCGGCAGCCCGCGCTTCCGAGCGCTGTCGATACATTCCCAACAGCACTTCTTCGGCATTGCCGAGCACGAGCCGGGCCACCGGGTCCGCGTACCAGTTGAAGCGCGTGCTCACTCGATAGTGCATCGACATCTTCATCTGCGTCCCCCGCCCTTGCGGCGTGAGCGTGTATGAAATCGAGTCGATGTCGAAATATTCGCCGCCCATGACGACGTGCTCGTCGAACGAGCCCGGCGGAAACGAATCCGGATAGAAACGCTGCGACCAGCGAATGTATTCGTGCTCGCGCCGCTCCTGCTCGATCTGGTCGAAATAGACGTGCTTGCTCATCGAGATGCGCCGCCCGCGCTGCCCCGCCTGCTCGCCGCTCAACGCGGACAGCGGCGGCGGCGCGCCGATGCGAAAGGCGATGCCGTCCTCGACCTCCTCAGGACGGATGTCGCGAACGTTCATGATCTGATCCCAGATCACTTCGCGCGGGGCATCGATGATCACCGTGCGCTCGATCGTGCGCAGACGCGTCGGCAGATTTGCGGTTGGCTCGATTGCACCCATCAACAGCGGTAGCAGCGCCAGGCTGTAGACCGTTTGTTTGGGCCACTTGGTGAGCCGGCAGACGATGCCCATCGCCAGCCCGCCGAACATGCCGATGCCGGCGAACAGCGGCAGGATCACGATCACGCAGATCCAGCCTTCGACCATGATCAGCAGCGTGCCGATCACGAACAGCGCAGTCGAACCGAAGCCCGCGGCGAGGTAGTAACCCCAGCTGCGCCGGACTCGTCGTTCGGCGAGATACACGGTGACCGCGCCGACGGCGAACGGCGCGAGATAGATGAAAGCACCCATCATCGGGGCATAAGGACCCTTCGCACCGCCAAAGTACACGAGCCGGAGCGCTATGCCGAACAGGGCGCCGCCGATGATCGGCCACCAGTTCGCATACGGCAGCATCTTCTGATTGTCGATTTGCGTCTGTGGCTGCATGGCCGCGCTCCGTCACTCTTTGGTGACAAGCTTGCCCAGCGCCGACGGGGTTCTCAACTCGCAGAAACGGGTGAAATCGACGAAACGATCGACGAGGGAAGGACGCGTGAAAAGCGCCCCCTGACCAACATCAAGACTGCTGCTCGGCGCAGCGTGAAGCGACACACAACAGCCGCGTCGCCGTCATCTCCAGCGCCTCGATGTGCGTCTTGAGATATTCGATCTCCTGTTGCAAACCGGCGTGCACGTCCAGCACGCGACTTAATGCCTCGGGCTCGGATTGAAAGTGACGCGTCAGCGCCTGGTCGTCGAAACGTAACAACGCGATCGCCGTGCGCGCGATCGCGCCACGCGTTTGGTCCCAACCGGGGCCGAATTTGCCGGCGTCGATGATTACGGGCGCGAAGGTCATCGCAGCCCATTGCTCGGGGGTGGCTAAGGTGTCTTGCGCGCCGTCCGCCTGTGGATCGAGCGGCGCGTCTTCCGGCAGGAAATAGCAGTCGTCGGCCATGATTGCCCTCCTCGAAGGAGGGATCGGGTCAGGCGGCAGGATTAACCCTTGCCGCCCGACCCGCAGGCCGTCGTACGATCAAGGAGTCACAGAACGCACGATCGGATCCAGGAACGGTGCCAGCACCGTGTAATCGCCATTCCAATCGTCGTCGTTCCACACGCGAGCGCCCGGCGAGGAATTCACCGCCGCCTGCGGGCCGGCCCGGACCGCAACGATGTCCAGGCTCGGAATCACCACGATCAGGCTGTCGCCGAGGCCCCAGGCCCAGAAGGCGTCCTTCGGCACATTCGGCAGCAGGCCGCCCGCATTGGTCCACCAGAGCATTCCGTAGTTGGTGGTGGCGCCAGGGAAGTTGGCCGGATCGGCGTTGGTGAGATTGGCATTCGCGGCCGGCGGTGTGGCCACCGTGTTCACGAACGATTCCGAAAGAATGCGGTTGTCGCCCCACATGCCTTTGCGCAGGAACAGCAGGCCGACGCGCGCCATGGCGTTGGTGTTCGCATAAATGCCCGACGCCAGTTCGCGAGAAGTGGAAGTCGGCCGCAGCACGTTATTGCGCCAGTGAATATCGGAAGTCGCAGGACCGTCGGAGTTCTGCGTGCCGCCCTCGGTGGCGTTCACGCCCAGCACCGTCCACACCTGCGTTCTGAGACGTGACGACAGATCTTCGTTCAACACTGTGGTCAGCAGTTCGGCCAGCCAGTTCAAACCGGCGTCCGAATAGGACCAGGTCGTGCCCGGCTGATACAACTGATCGACATAGCCGCCCGGCTTGGCGAAGCCCGCGGTGTGCGTGGCGAGCTGCTGCACAGTGATCTGCGGCAGCCATTCCGGATGATTGGCGGTGGGATTGCCGACCGTCGCCAGCTTGGTTTGCGCCATATCGGTCAGCGCCACCGAGTTGCTGTCGAGCGCGAGACCGAGCGCCATGCCGCCGATCGATTTGGTCGTGGACTTCATATCGAAACGCTGCTCGATATTGCCCCATGCGCGCACCAGCCTGCCTTTGCGCACGATCATGCCGGAGCCGCCGCCGGTCAACGCATAGTTCTCCGCTTCGACCAGCGCAGCTTCATTCATGCCGACATCAGCTGCGGCGACGCGCGTCCAGCCGTGATCGGGCTGATCGTTGCTGAGATCGGAAGCGGGATAGACCGCCGGACTCACCGTGACCACAACTGTATCGGCCGCGGTCGTCGTGCCGTCGCCGACCGTCAATGTGAGCGTATAGCTGCCGGTCCCTGGCAAAGTCACATTGGTCGCAGCCGCGTTCGCGGCGCTGAATGTCACACCCGACGGACCCGTCCATGCATAGGTCAACGTCTGGCCCGAATCGGGATCGGTGCCGGAGCCGGTCAACTGCGCGGTTGCAGTCGGCCACTCGATTGTTTGATCGGTGCCGGCCTGCGCCGTCGGCGGATTGTTGGTTGCCGCCGGTGGCGGATTCGCAGGCGAGTTTGACTTATCAGAGCCCCCGCCGCCGCCGCACGCTGCCAATGCCAATAATGATGTCGTGCTGAGCACGGCCCAGCCGCATCGCCGAATCGATTCTGAACGAGAGGGCTGCTCCCGTGACATGACGCGCATTCGTGTTTCCCCTTCCGATATGTTCTCGCGCTGTGAATAGCGCGCGAACCAAACAACGCTTGCGAATTTAAGAAAGGTCCGAGTCCCGGTCAGAAAAATGCTTCGAAATTTTCTCTCGTCGCACTACACCGACGTTAGGAGATTTCCCGGTTGTACTTTTTGCAAGCGCGCAGACAGAAACATTGTATTTGTTTGCATTGGAGCCTGGAAAACAGGCCTTTTTGCGCGTGTATCGATGGACCGCGAGCTGGCCCACGACGTGCATTGGAATATCATTTGGCGCAAAAGAAAAAGCCGCCCGGCCTGCGAAGACCGGGCGGCTTTGTGAGCTGTCGATCAACGTCGGGCGGTGAGCGGCTCGGCGAGATCGCCCATGCCGCCGCCGACGGCCAGCGCCAGGTTGACTGCATTCAACAACGCATCGCGCTGCGCGGCGACCAGATCGATCTGCGCCTGATACAAACTGCGGCGCACGTCGAGCAGGTCGAGATAAGCGATGTCGCCCTGACCGTAGCGCAGCTCGGCCAGCTGAGTTGCACGGCTCAACGCGGCCACCTGCTGATCGTTTGCTTCGCGCACGCCGCCAATCAGCGACTGGCTCTGCAGCGCATCCAGCACTTCACGGAACGCCTGCTGCACCGTGCGGGCGTACTCCGCTTTGCGCTGTTCACGAACTGCCTCGGCGCGAGAAACATTCGCTCGCAAGCGGCCGCCCTGGAAGATCGGTTGCAGCAAGCCGCCGCTCGCGGACCACGCCTTCGCCGGTTCTTTGAACAGATCGCTCAGCTCCGGGCTTGCCCAGCCGAACGCACCGGTGATGCTGATGCTCGGAAACAGCTGCGCTCGCGCAACGCCAATATCCGCGGCAGAGGCATTGAGCGCCGCTTCCGCTGCGCCGATGTCAGGACGTTGTTCCAACACCGCTGACGGCAGCGCCGCCGGCAATTGCACCGGCGCCGGCAAGCTCACGCCCTGCAGACTGATCGCTTCATCGACCAGTGCTTTCGGCGAACGGCCGAGCAATATGCCGAGCGCGTTGGTGCGGGTGACCACTTGGATTTCGAGCTGACGCATCGAAACACGCGTCGCCGCCGCTTCGGCTTCAGCCCGCTTGTATGTGAACTCGTCGCTCTCGCCCGAATCCAGGCGCAGCTTTTCGAGCTTCAACGACTCTTCACGCGCGGCCAAAGTGTCGCGGCCGCGAGCGAGCTGCTCGGCCGCTGCGATCAACGAGAAATAACCTCGCGCAACCTCGCCCGTCAGGCTGAGCTTGGTCGCTTCCCGGCCATATTCCGAATTCAGCAGCACCGCACGCGCCGATTCCGAAGCGCGCTGATAACGGCCCCACAGATCGACCTCGTAACCGACCACGCCCTGCACCGTATAAGTTGTCTGCTGCGTATCCAGGCCCGGCACGCCGGCCAGGCCTTGTTCCGCCAGCGACAACTCACTTTGCTTGGAGCGCGTCGCATTACCTTCGAGATTCAGCGTCGGCAGCCGGTCGGCATTGCTGATGCGTAACACGGAGCGCGCTTCGGCGACGCGAGCCGCCGCGATCTGCGCATCCGGGTTGTGCTTCAGCGCTTCGACGATCAGCTCGTTCAACTTCTCGTCGCCGAACAACGTCCACCACGGGTTGGGCAGCGCCGTGGTTTGCGCCGCCTCCGCCGGCAGCGCAGCCGGCAGCGGCAGTTCGGGCTTCTGCGGATCGACTTTGGAAACAAAGCAGCCACTCAAGGTTGCGGCTATCGCCGCCACCAGCGCCATCTTGCCTGCGGTTTTTGTTACTTGTTTGCTCATTGCGTCGACCTCAATGCGACTCGCGCGGCGAAGCCGGTTTGGGCTCGGTGCCACCATGCGGGTGCCCCTTGCCGTGCTCGTCGTCATACGCCTCGCCACCCTTGGCGCTGGCGATCCATTTGAAGAACAGCGGCACGAACAACGTCGCGATGAACGTCGCCGCCAGCATGCCGCCGATCACGCTCGTGCCGAGCGAGTGACGGCTGTTCGCGCCGGCACCGGTGCTGATCGCCAGCGGCAGCACGCCGAAGATCAACGCCAGCGACGTCATGATGATGGGCCGGAAGCGCAGCTTCGCCCCTTCGATCGCCGCATCCATCAGGCGCATGCCTTCGTGATATTTCATCAGCGCGAATTCGACGATCAGAATCGCGTTCTTGGCCGCGAGACCGATCAGCGTCAGCATGCCGATCTGGAAATAAATGTCGTTCGCCAGGCCACGCGCGAACACGGCGAGGAAGCCGCCGAACGCCGCGAACGGCACCGCCAGAATCACCGCCACCGGCAACGTCCAACGTTCGAACTGCGCGGCAAGAATCAGGAACACCATCAACACGCCGAGCAGATACACGCCGTTCGAGGCGCCGCCGCTCACCTTTTCCTGATACGCCGTGCCCGTGAACGCGAGCGCATAACCCTGCGGCAACGCTTCCGCTGCGACTTCTTCGATCGCACGAATCGCATCGCCCGAGCTGTAGCCCGGCGCCGCGCCGCCCATGATCTTGGCGGCATTGAACGCATTGAAACGTTCGACGATTTCAGCGCCCGGCACTTCGCGAATGCTGGCAATCGCCGTCAGCGGCACCAGGCTGCCGGCCTTCGAGCGCACATACACGTTGCGAATATCTTCGGGATACGCACGGAACCGCGGCTCCGATTGCAACTGCACCTGATACACGCGGCCGTTGCGATTGAAGTCGTTCACGTACAGCGCACCGAACGTGCTCTGCAATGTTTCGAACACCTGGCCCACTTCCACGCCAAGCGTCATCGCCTTTTCGCGATCCAGATCGATGCGCATCTGGGGCACGCTGGCGCTGAACGTCGTCTGCGTGCCGGCCAGCTCTTTACGCTTGGCCGCGGCAGCAACGAACTTCTGCGTCACGCCTTCCAGATCTTTGATCGAGCCGCTGCCGCGGGACTGGATGTATGCCTCGAAACCGCCCGTCATCGACAAACCTTCGATCGGCGGCGGCTCGACGGCAAAGAAGAAGCCGTCCTTGACCTTCGCGCCGGCGCCGTACACCGCACCGACCAGCGCTTTCGGCGAGAGATCGTCGCTCTTGCGCTCGTCCCACGGCTTCATCGGCAGCCAGATGATGCCGGCGTTGGTCTTGAACGCGAACGTGAGCGGATCCAAACCCATCACCGCCACGGTGTTCGCGACGGCCGGATGGTGGCTGACTTCATTCGCAACTGTCTCGATGGAGCGCGTGGTGCGATCGAGCGACGCCGCGTCCTGCAGGAAGCCGATCACGAACACGTAGCCCTGATCTTCCGACGGCGCGAGCGAGGTCGGAATCATGCGGAACAGGCCGATGGTCGCCAGCACCATCGCGACGAACACGCCCGCTGCGAGCAGGCTGCGCTTCATCACGAAGCGCACGCCGGTCTCATACCGATGCGTCATGCGCTCGAACCAGCGATTGAAGCCCTGCAGGAAACGGTTCTTCACCATGTGGTCGTGACTGAGCAGTAGCGCGCACAACGCCGGCGTCAGCGTCAGCGCGACGAAGCCGGAGATCACGACCGACACCGCAATCGTGACTGCGAACTGTCGATACATTTCGCCGACCAGGCCGCCCAGGAATGCGACTGGGAGGAACACCGCCGTCAGCACCAGCACGATCGCGATCACCGGCCGCGTCACCTCTTCCATCGCTTTCATGGTGGCGACCGGTGCCGAGAGATTCTCGGTCGTCATGATGCGCTCGACGTTTTCCAGCACCACGATCGCGTCGTCGACCACGATGCCGATGGCGAGCACCATGCCGAA
>CAMLEO010000195.1 GCA_946478975.1 uncultured Steroidobacter sp. | reverse complement strand
GCCGACGCGATCTCTGTGTGAAATCGCCCAGCCCTTTGGGCTGCGCTGTCGCACACGTCGAAGGCCTGGTGCACGTGTCCGAAATGGACTGGACCAACAAGAACGTGAATCCTTCCAAGGTCGTGCACATCGGCCAGGAAGTGGAAGTCATGGTGCTGGACATCGACGAAGAGCGCCGGCGTATTTCTCTGGGCATCAAGCAGTGCCAGAGCAATCCATGGAAGGACTTCGGCGACAACTACAACCGCGGCGACAAGGTCAGCGGCCAGATCAAGTCGATCACCGACTTCGGCATCTTCATCGGCCTGTCGGGCGGCATCGACGGCCTGGTGCACCTGTCCGACATCTCCTGGGACATCCCGGGCGAAGAGGCGGTGCGCAACTATCAGAAGGGTCAGCAGGTCGAAGCCATGGTGCTGTCGATCGATCCGGAGCGCGAACGCATTTCGCTGGGCATCAAGCAGCTGGCGAAAGATCCGTTCTCGGCCTGGATTGCCGATCACCCGAAGGGCAGCATCGTCAAAGGCCGCGTGCGCGAAGTCGACGCCAAGGGCGCGATCATCGATCTCGGCGGCGGCGTGGATGGCCATCTGCGTGCGTCCGAGCTGTCGCGTGACCGCGTCGAGGATGCCCGTACGGTGCTGAAGGTCGACCAGGAAGTGGAAGCCCGCTTCACCAACGTCGATCGCAAGAGCCGCACCATCGCGCTGTCGATCAAGGCGAAGGAGATTCACGAAGAGGCCGAGGTGGTGTCGAACTACCGCACCAACGAGACCTCCGCGGGAACCAGCCTGGGCGACCTGCTGAAGGAGCACATCGGAAGCCAGGACAACTGATCTGCCCGGCGACACTCAGCGGCACGGCGGTGGTAACCGCCGCCGTGCCTGTCGCTCACGGCGGATGCCTGTGGAAGAACAACAACGGGCCCGAGCATGACCAAATCGGAACTCATCGAGCTCATTGCAGCCAAGCAGAAACATCTGCCCGCCAAGGACGTGGAGCTGGCGGTGAAGCAGGTGCTGGAAATCATGAGCGATGCACTGGCGCAGGGCGGCCGCATCGAGATCCGTGGCTTCGGCAGTTTCTCCCTGCATTTCCGTCCGCCCCGCCAGGGGCGCAATCCCAAGACCGGCGAGACCGTCGCGCTGTCGGGCAAGTACGTGCCGCATTTCAAACCCGGCAAGGATTTGCGTGAGCGCGTGAACGACGGCGCTGGCACCCCGATCAGAGATTGAAGCGGCTGGCGCGCCGCTGGCCGATATGTCCCGCATCGTTTTCTTCTCGTCCGTCGCACTGGCTGCCCTGGTGGCACTGCTGGTCAGCGCCATGAATGCCGATCGCGTCGAAGTGGAGCTCGCGTTCCTGCGCATTGCCACGCCGCTCGGGCTGGCGTTGGTCGTTGCGTTTGCCGCCGGCATCGTCGCCGGTTTGATCTGGCGCGTGTATTGGGTCGCCGAATTGCTCAACGAGCGTGGCCGCTTGCGCCGCGCGTTGCGGCTGGCGGAGCAGCGGGCACGAGCCGCGGCCGCCGCGGGTGAAAATGCCGGCTGATCCGCCGCTGCTGCTGATATTCGCGCTGTTCATCGCTGCAGCCGCCGGCTGGCTGTTCGGCCGCTACCGCTTCCCTGGCCGCTCTTCTGCGTCTTCCCACGCCCGATCCCATCCCAAGTCCAAGCTCTCGGAAGAATATTTCCGCGGTCTGAGCTATTTGCTCGAAGAAGAGCCGGACAAAGCGCTGGAAGTGTTCCTGCGCATGGTCGACGTCGATAACGAAACCGTTGAAACGCATTTTGCGCTCGGGAATTTGTATCGGCGCCGCGGCGAAGTGGAACGCGCCATTCGCGTGCATGAAAACATCATGGCGCGGCCGTCGCTCAGCGACGAGCATCGAGTGCATGCAATGTTTGCTCTGGGCGAGGATTATTTCCGCGCCGGCCTGTTCGATCGCGCCGAACGTTTGTTTCAACAGCTCGCCGACGGCAGCGGGCGCCACGTAGCAGCGCTGCGATATTTGTTACGAATCTACGAACAGCAGCGCGATTGGGAACAAGCGATCGCCACCCATCGTCGCTTGATTGCCGTGGCGTCACCCGAGCATCCGACGGCGATTGCTCACTATCACTGCGAGCTCGCGGAACAGCTGCGAGCAAAAGGAAATTTCGCCGCGGCTCGTGAGCGGCTGCATCAGGCACGTGAGGCACAACGTAACTTTCCTCGTGGCGCGCTGATTCGCGCCGATATCGCGCTCGATATGAATGAGCCGGAGCTCGCGGCGTTGCTGTGTCAGCGGGTCGTGGAGTTGCATCCCAAGCTGCTGGCGCTGGCTTTGCCGCGTGTGATGAGAGCCATGAAAGGCAGCGATGCGGGTGAAATCGAGCGCCGCTTTCGCTCGTGGATTCGGCCAGAGCCGGTGGCGCGCGCCGAGCTGGCGTATGCAGCCATCGTTGCAGGCTTGGAGCAAGAACCTTTCGTGCGCGAATGTTTGCCCGACCTGCTGCGCGAAGATCCGACGTTAGGTGAAATCGTCCGCGCGACCAGCGGCGATCCAGCGCATTTGTCTTCCGAACAATGCTCGGCGTTAGCCAATGCACTTGGCCGCATTCTGCGGCGGACGCAGCGTTATCGATGCGTGGACTGCGGCTTCGCCAGCGCGTCGCACTTCTGGCAGTGCCCGGGCTGTCGCAGCTGGGATGCGTTTGCGCCGGTGGCTTTGCTCGATCTCACCCCAGGCATGCATCGCCGCTGAAAAGCGTGCGAATAATTGGGCAAAAGCGCAGTTTATCGGCCTCATTTCGCGGCTCCGCCGCTTCCACAATCTCTCCTGACGGATGCAGCCGCATCCGCGTCAGTCCCGCAACATTCAAGGAGAGAACATCTATGTCGAAGCATTCTTCACGGCGCTGCGTGCAACTGCTGATCTGCAGCCTGCTGCCGGCCATGTTCGCGAGCGGTGCATGGGCCGGGCCGGTGGATATCAACACCGCCGACGCCGCGACCATCGCCAAAGAGCTGCAAGGCATCGGGCTCAGCAAAGCCCAGGCCATCGTCGCCTACCGGGAAAAGAACGGCGCGTTCAAGGCGGCCGAGGACCTGCGCAAGATCAAAGGCATCGGCGCCAAAACCCTGGAGCGCAACCGGCCCAATATTTTGATGAAGTAGCGGGCCCGGCTCACGACCCGCCGTCTGCCGCGGCGGGTCGTTTGTAAAACTTGGGCGACCTGCAGTCGGCGAATCCCGACAGCGCCGGTCAATGAGCGCTGCATCCCGAATCTGCGATGCCAATGCGATATCATCGGCACCGCGCGATTACGCGCGTTTGGCGTAAGAGGTCTGCAGTGGCGAAACAAGCGACGAAAGAGATCAGGACAGCGGTATTCCCGGTGGCAGGGCGCGGCACGCGCTTCCTTCCCGCAACCAAGGCCAGCCCCAAGGAAATGCTGCCGATCGTCGACAAGCCGCTGATTCAGTACGCCGCGGAAGAGGCGCTTGCCGCCGGTGCGCGCAAGCTGGTGTTCATCACCGGCAGCTCCAAGCGCGCCATCGAAGATCACTTCGACAGCGATCATGAATTGGAAGAAGCGCTGGAAGCGCAGGGCAAGCACGAGCTGCTCAAGGCGCTCAAAGACATCGTGCCGTCATGGGCCAGTTGTATCTATATCCGTCAGCCGTCGCCGCTCGGTCTCGGTCACGCCGTGTGGTGTGCCAAGCCGGTGGTCGGTGACGAGCCGTTCTTCGTACACCTCGCGGACGATCTGATCGATGCCACGACGCCGTGCCTGCGCCAGATGGCGACTGTATACGCCGAACGCGGCGGCAGCGTGCTCGGCGTCGAAACCGTTCCGCGCGCCGAAACAGATAAGTACGGCATCGTTGCGACGGAAGAGCGCGAAGGCCGCGTCAGCGTCGTCAAACAGATCGTGGAAAAGCCGCGGCCGCAGAATGCGCCGTCGACGCTCGCGGTGGTCGGCCGTTATCTGCTGTCGCCGACGATCTTCGCCAAGCTGGAAAACACCGGCCGCGGCGCCGGCGGCGAAATTCAGCTCACCGACGCGATCGCGGACCTGCTCGGCGAAGAACCGGTGTATGCATACGAGTTCGAAGGCAAACGTTACGACTGCGGCAGCAAGCTCGGCTATCTGCAGGCGACGGTGGAATACGGGCTCAAGCACGAAAGCCTGGGCACCAAGTTCCACGATTACCTGCGCAACCTCGCCACCACGCTGACGGCCAAGCCCTGACCTGGCGGGATTGCGGCGGCACCGTTGGACTGCCATTTGGCACCAGCGGTGTCGCGCACCGCAAGCTACCATCGCTCACCCGTTTTTCGAGAGCTTCCATGTCCAACAACCAAGACCTGCACAACCGTCGCAACGCGGCGCTCAGCAAGGGCATGTCGACCATGTTGCCCGTGTATGTCGAACGTGGGCAGAACGCCGAGTTGTGGGATGCGGACGGGCGTCGCTATATCGATTTCGCTGGCGGCATCGCCGTAGTGAATAGCGGCCACGTGCATCCACACGTGAAGGCTGCGGTGATCAAGCAGCTCGACGCCGGCTTCACACATACGTGCTTGATGATCACGCCGTATCGCGTGGCCGTGGAGCTTGCCGAAAAGCTCAACGCGCTGGCGCCGGGCCCGACGCCGAAAAAGACCATGCTCGTGACCACGGGCGCCGAGGCGGTGGAGAACGCGGTGAAGATCGCTCGTGCATACACCGGCCGTTCCGGCGTGATCGCTTTCGGCGGCGGCTTTCACGGCCGCACCTATATGGCGATGGCGCTCACGGGCAAAGTCTCGCCCTACAAAGTCGGCTTCGGTCCGTTCCCCGGCGACGTGTATCACGCGCCGTTCCCGGTCGCGTATCACGGCGTGACGACCGAGCACAGCCTCGAAGCGCTGGAACATATTTTCAAATACGACATCGAGCCGAGTCGCGTCGCTGCGATCATCATCGAGCCGGTGTTGGGCGAGGGTGGTTTCTATGCCGCGCCTCCAGAGTTCATGAAGGCGCTGCGCGCGCTTTGTGACAAACACGGCATCGTGTTCATCGCCGATGAAATTCAAACCGGCTTCGCGCGCACCGGTCGCATGTTTGCAATGGAACATTACGGCATCGAGCCCGACCTGATGACGATGGCGAAGAGCCTCGCCGGCGGCTTCCCTCTGGCTGCAGTGGTCGGCAAGGCGCAGATGATGGACGCGCCGATCACCGGCGGTCTCGGTGGCACATACGCCGGTTCGCCGGTGAGCTGCGCCGCTGCGCTGGCGGTGTTGGAAGTAATGGAGAAAGAAAAGCTGCCGGCCCGCGCCGTGCAGGTTGGCGATCTCATCACGCAGCGCCTGCGCAAGCTGCAGAGTCAGTTCACGTGTGTGGGCGAAGTGCGCGGCCTGGGCGCGATGGTTGCGATGGAGCTGGTCCGTAATCGCGATCCGCACTCACCCGATGCGGATCTGGCGAAGGCGCTGGTTCAACGCGCCGGTGTGAATGGCCTGGTGCTGCTGTCCTGCGGCCTCTATGGCAACGTCATTCGTATTCTGGTGCCGCTGACCGCGTCCGATGCCCTCATTCACGAGGGCCTGGACATCATCGAAAAATCACTCCGGGAAGTGCTGCCGGCGGCGACGCCGATCGCAGCGAACGGCTGAAACACTGGCGTGCTGCCACTCGCCGAGCGGCGAGGCGCGGCGCGCCAGGCCGCGCACCCGCGCCGGCCTGCGCTTGCGCGGGCCGGGCAGGGCGAGAGGCAACAGGCCGAGCAGCAGCAGCCACCAGTCGAAGGCGCCGCCACCGCCACCGCCGCCACCTGAGCCGATCGGGGTCTGGGCAGGCGGAGTCGTCACGGCCGTGGTGGCCATCGCGAAGTCAGTATCGTCCGTCGCGCCGCTCGCGCCAGTCACGCGTAAACGCAGCGTGAAGTTGCTGGTGCCGCTCACCTGCAGCGTCGTCTTGCCGGTCGCAGAATTCGGATCCGCAATCGTCGGCATCGCACCGCTGACATTCAACACGCTCCACTGATAGCTCACGACCTGGCTGCCGTTGGTATCGAAGCTGCTGCTGCCGTCGATAGAAACATTGGTGTTGATGCCGATGGTCGACGACGCCTGGATCACGCCGAACGGCGAGGACAGTGCATTGATGGCCGCCGAGGTGTTGAGCATGCCGGCGCCGCAGGTCGCGGTCGTGCAGATACATTCGGCACCTTGCACGAGGTTGCCCGTGGGTACGCGGCAGACATCGGTCGTGGTCGTGCTGGTGGTCGGGAACGGATTGGCAGTGCCCATCAGCACGGCGCTGTACTGAGCCGGTGTCAGAGAAGGATTCACGGCTCGCATCAACGCGGCCGCGCCGGACACCAGCGGTGCCGAGAAGCTCGTGCCGAAGTTGGGACGATTCACTTTATCCGTGTAGCCGGGGCCGACCGGCGTGGTCGTGCCGAGGTCGATCGCCGAGAGAATGGAATAAACGCACGGGGTGTTGGCGGTGATCGTGGTGTTGACGCAGTTGCCGGCCGGCGCGCCGATGTCGGCACCGGGGCCGAGGCTGCTGTAACCGACCTTGGTGCCGGCATGTCGCAAGCCGCTCACGCCGAGCACGCCGTTGCAGTTCGCCGGTGTGCCGACCGCGATGCCGTCGTTGCCGACCGACGCGACGACCAGCACGCCGCGAGCGGTGATCTGATCCACGACAGCCTGATAATTAGCACTGCACGCACCGTTGCCGCCGAGGCTCATATTGATGATCTTGGCCGGGTTCGGGTTCAACGGCGCACCGGTGACCTGCAGGCCCGCGGCCCACGCCATCGCATCGACGATGTCCGAGTCGCTGCCACCGCATTTGCCTAACACGCGTACCGGCAGGATGCGCGTATCCCAGCCCGCGCCCGCCATGCCTTGGCCTTCGTTGGTGGCCGCGGCGATCAAGCTCGACGTGCGGGTGCCGTGCCACGAGCTGTTGCTGAGATCGCAGTTGGCGAGAATGCCGGTGCGGTCGGAGGAGGCCACGAAGTCGCCGGGATCGGTCGGATCGGCATCGCGGCCGTCGCCGTCGTTGGCGACCACGGTCTGGCTGATGAAGTCGTAGCCGGGCAGCAGTTTGCCGGCGAGATCGGGATGTTCTGGGCGCACGCCGGTATCGAGCACGGCGACGATGACGGTGTTGCTGCCGGTCGTGACATCCCAGGCCTTGTCGGTGCTGGTGGCCGCGATTTCCGTGCTTTGCAGATACCACTGATCGATCACCATCGGGTCGGACGGCAGCTGCTGCGCGAAGCGGCGTTTGTCGGCGACGGCGTATTCGACGTCCGGATCGGCATTGAGCTTGTCGAGCACGGCCTGCATTTCGGCTGTCGCCATCATGTGGTCGAGCTTGTAGATCTCGGTCTTGCCCCAGCCGTTGCGCTTGTGCTCCAGCGCCACGCCGGCGGTGGTCGTCAATTTACTGGCCCGCTGCGGGACCGACGACTTGGCAACAGTGGCATTGGATTCGCGCCACTTGACGATGATCTGATCGGTGATGTCGGGGGCCCGCACGCCCGCCCGACCCTGATATTCCTTCGACTGGGCAAACGCCGGAACGGCGGCCAGCGCGGCAAGCGCAAAGGCGACGAGCATCTTCATTGGGCGATTCCTTGCGACTCCTGATGAGCAGTTTAGCAAACCCCGGCCACGCGCCCGGGCGATGAGACCATGACTTCGATGTATGCGCGATGAATGTTTTCACCGATGGCTGTCGCGAGTGCCGATGCCGACACAGTCCCTCGCCGGATCATGGATGCACACTCGCGGCCAAATGGTCGCATCCACATTCCAGTGGCGGTCGAATCGTTCAGCGGTTTTTCACTCAATGACGACGTTTCGCAAACCCGTGTATTAGCTCGGCTATTCGCTACAGCAAACATCCTGGATTCCGTGACGTACCGCACGCCCGACACCTTGCTAGCGTCGGCGCGACCTGGGTACGATCCGCCGCGAATTTAACAATACTCACGGCGGCGTCGACGCGGTTTCCCGGCACGAATCGTGACAGCGAAGAGCGGGGAATCTCACGGAGGAGCGGGCGCGAGCGAATTGTTTCTGCATGTACCAAATCGCAATCATCGGCGCCGGCCCCGCAGGGTTGAGCGCGGCCGCCCGAGCGGCCGCACGCGACAACCAGTCGAGGCGTTCCTCGCCCAGCTATATCCTGCTCGAGGGCTTCAACGCACACGCCAAGACCATCCAGCGCTACCAGAAAGGCAAGCATGTGATGGCCGAGCCCGGCTTCCTGGATCTGCGCAGCGATCTGGGCTTCGGCGCCGGCAGCCGCGAAAAAATTCTGTCGGCGTGGGGCGACGGTCTGCGCCAGCTGCAGGTCAACATTCGTCACAACGCCGAGGTCAAGAAGATCTCGGGGCAGAAGGGCGCGTTCGCGATCCAGCTGGTCAGCGGCGAAACCATCAAAGCCGCGACCGTGGTGCTGGCCATCGGCCTGGAAGGCAACCCGCGCAAGCTCGGGTGCGCCGGCGAGGACCTCGAACGGGTCCAGTATCAGCTCGACGATCCCAAGGAATTCAGTAACGAAACCATCCTGGTGGTCGGCGCCGGCGACTCGGCGATCGAAAACGCGCTGGCGCTGGCCGAACAGAACGATGTGTGGATCTTGAATCGCGGCAAGGAATTCAGCCGCGCCAAGGACGCCAACCTCAACGCGGTGGTCGCGGCCATCACCGATCCGCGTCGGCGCCTGAATTGTTACTACGAAACCAGCATCAAGAGCGTGACCCAGACCGGCGGCGGCATGCCGTTGAGCGTGGTGTTACAAACTCCCGCCGGGGACAAGACCATTCAATGTCATCGCGTGATCGCGCGTCTCGGCGCGATTCCGCCGCGCAAGTTCGTGGAGTCGATCGGCATCAAATTCCCGAACGACCGTGCCGACGCCATTCCCGAGCTCTCACATCAATATGAGAGCAACGTGCCGGGCGTGTACATCATCGGCTCGCTGGCCGGCTATCCGCTGATCAAGCAGGCGATGAACCAGGGCTACGACGTCATCGAGTTCATCAACGGCAACAACATCAAGCCGGCCGACCATCCGCTGCTGGAATATCAGTTCTTCGGCCTGCCGTTCGAGCGCACCGTCGATGAGATCGTGGAACGTTTCCAGACCCTGATCCCGATGTTCCGCGAATTGAACGCGCTGGCGTTTCGCGAGCTGGTGATCGAAAGCGACGTGATCGTGACCTTCCCGCCCGGTCCGGAGCACGACGATGCGCGCAAGCGCATGGCCAAGCTGCAGAAGAAATTGTCCGGCAGAGATCCGCAGCCGCGCATGACGCGTGTGATTCGCGAAGGCGAAGTGATTTATCAGCCGGGCGAATTCGGCACGTCGTTCTTTACCATCGTCGATGGTGAAGTGACGCTCGAAGCGGCCGGCGCGCAGAAGCTGCGCACGCGGCTCGGCCGCGGCGAGTTCTTCGGCGAGATGAGCTTGCTGTCCGGCCGGCCGCGCTTGGAAAAAGCCATCGCAGGTCCGGGCTGCATCCTGGTGGAAACACCGCGCCGGACCATGGTGAAGCTGATGAACTCCAACGAGGAAGTTCGCAGCGGCATCGACTGGATTTTCATCGTGCGCGAGCTGCAGCGTCACTTTGCGCCGTACGCGACGCTGCGTGAGCTGAGAAACATTGCCACTCGCGTCACCTTGCGCAGGCTCAAGGCCGGCGAAGTGCTGTTCAACGAAGGCGATCCCGGCGACTCGTTGTTTGTCATGCGCTCGGGCGCCATCACCTTGCTGCGTCGGCAGGGCGATGAAGACAAGCTGGTGTCGCAGATTCGTTCCGGCCAGCTGGTCGGCGAAATGGCGCTGATGGGCGATCCGGTCCGCCGTGAAACCGCGACCGCGAACGTTGCTGCCGAGCTCATCGAAATCAAACGCAAAGAGTTCCTCGAACTCACGCGACGTGACGATGCACGGCTCGATCCGCTGCAGAAAGATGTGAGCCGACGCGTCGTCGACAACGCTCGCATGCAAGTGCGGCCCGAAGCCGGCACGCTGATGAACTTCCTGATGGACGAAGGCCTCGGCGAAGCCACCAACGTATTGGTGATCGACGATTCGCTGTGCGTCGGTTGTGACAATTGCGAGAAGGCCTGCGCCGAAACTCACGGCGGCATCTCACGCCTCGACCGAGAAGCGGGGCCGACGTTCGGCAACATGCACATTCCGATCTCGTGCCGTCACTGCGAGCAGCCTCATTGTATGAAGGACTGCCCGCCGAACGCGCTGCGTCGTTCGGAAACCGGCGAGGTGTATATCAACGACACCTGCATCGGTTGCGGCAACTGCGAAGCGAACTGCCCGTACGGCGTAATTCGCATGACCTACGATGCGCCGAAGAAACCGGGCCTGGTGTCGTGGATGATCTTTGCTCGCGGCAGCGGCCCGGGCGAAGAGCCGGATTACAAACCGCCCGAGTCCGCCAAAGAGAAAGGCAAGAAGGCGACCAAGTGCGACGCTTGCGTTGGCCTCAAAGGCGGGCCGGCGTGCGTGCGCGCGTGCCCGACAGGTGCCGCGATCCGCATCGGGCCGGAGCAGTTCATCGATCTGGTCGAGGAGCGCAAGCGGTGATCCATCGCAGCCTCCTGATGTATCGAGGCGCCCGCTATTTGTGGTGGGCCCTGGGGCTGAGCGTCGGCTCACTCCTATTGTATGTAACGCAAGGGGACACGCAGCCGCCCAATGGCGGCACGTGGCAAGGTTATGTGCTCGGCACGATCGGCGCGCTGCTGATCGTATGGCTCGCACTGCTCGGCATTCGCAAGCGACGTTACAGCTCGACCGTCGGAACAGTGCAGGGCTGGACCTCGGCGCACGTGTATCTGGGTTCGGCGCTGATCCTGATCGCCACGCTGCACGCGGGCATGCAGATCGGCTGGAATGTGCACACGCTGGCTTACGTGCTGATGCTGGTGGTGATCTTCAGCGGCCTTTTCGGCTTGTACGTGTACATGAGCTATCCGGAGTCGATTTCGAAGAATCGCGAAGGCGGTGCACGTTCGGAGTTGTTTGCGGAGTTGTTCGACCTGGATCGTACTGCACGCTCGGTCGCGACTCGCTGCGCGCCCGATATCGCAATCGCCGTCGACAGCAGCATCGAGCGAACCACGCTCGGCGGCGGCATCTATTCGCAGCTGTTCAGCAGCGACGAATCTTTCTTTATTCGCGGTGAAGGCGCGCCGGTCGACAACACCGACCAGCAGCCCGTCATCGATTTCGTCGGCGCTCGTCTGCCTCGCGCCGCGAAGGGCATGGAAGCGGCAAATCTCCAGCAACTGATCGTGCTGCTATGTCGGCGGCAGGCGGTGCTGCGTCGAATCCGACGTGACATCCGCTTGCATGGCTGGTTGCGGATCTGGTTGTACTTCCACGTGCCCGTCACCATCGCGCTGATCGTCGCGCTGATCGTGCACATCCTCGTGACGTTCTTCTACTGGTAGCGCCATGGACGTATTGCTACGAGAACTTCGCGAAGGGCCGGACGGCATCGCCGAGTATTACGACACCGAGATCTCGACGGCGCAGATCACCATCGGCAGCTCGCCCGATCAAAACGTGCAGCTGCTCGGCCGCGGCATCGCGCGTGAGCATGCGGTGATCCTGTTGTCACGTTCGCAACTGGCGCTGGAATGCCGCCGTGGCGAGCTCGTCCGCGTCAACGGCAAGAAGCGGGCGGATGCGAAATTAAAGGTCGGCGACATCATCGAGCTCGCCGGTCATCGTTTGCGAATTGCGCAGCCGCCGCCGGGCTTTGCAGCGGCGATCGAGCTGCAGACCAGCGATGTGGTCGATGCGAGCGCGTTCGAAAGCGCGTTCCGTACCGACCTGTCGCAGACCTGGCTGGGCAAACGCACGATGGCATACGTCGGCGTCGCGGCGGTGCTGATATTCGGCTTGATCCTGCCGTTGATGGTGATGTCGGTGCATCACCAGGGCAAGCCGACGCCGGACTGGATGCTCGGCGACGAATTCTGGAACAGCGGACCGTTGCACCAGGTGCATCAGCAGGCGACCAAAGATCGTTGCGACACCTGCCACAAACAACTGTTCCAGCGCGTCCAGGATTCGGCCTGCCAGGAATGTCATCGCACCACGCACGATCACATCGAGCCTGAGCGCCTGGCACTCACCGAGCTGGGCCCGACGCCACGCTGTGCGACCTGTCATCGCGAGCACAACGAGCCGTCGAGCTTCCTCGTGAACACCGGCGACAGCATGTGCGTCGACTGTCACGGCGAGCCCCAGCATGGCTTTGGCAAGATCAAGAAGGAACCGGTGCTGGGCTTCGGCCCGAAGACCCATCCGCAGTTCAAGCCGCAGCTGCTCGTGCCCGTGACGGTGAAGTCGGGCAACAGCTACGCCTACGACTGGAAACAGATGCTGGTCGAGCTCGACAAGGCCAAGGAGCGCTCGAACCTGAAGTTCTCACATCAACAGCACCTGGATGCCGATCGCGTGCTCCGGCGCAGCGACAGCAAACCGCTGAACTGCGCCGACTGCCATCGCATGGAGCAGGATGGCGAGCACTTCGTGCCGATCAAGATGCTGGATCAATGCGTGTCGTGCCACGAGCTGACGTTCGATCCGGCCGCGCCCGATCGCCAGCTGCCTCATGGCAAGCCGCGGGAAGTCGTGGTGACGTTACAGGAGTACTTCACGCGCAAGTTCTCGGAGCCCGATGCCGACCGTCCGGTGCTTCGTGACCGGCGCCGCCTGCCGGGCCGCGAAGACGAGGAGGAGACCTGCACCGACGCGCCGTTGGACTGCGCCAGGCGTGCGGCCCGCAAGGAAATCGAAAGTCAGTTCACGCGTCGCGGCTGCGTCGGCTGTCATGCCGTGATCGACACGCAGGCGAACAACCTGTTCGATCGCTTCCAGGTGATACCGATCCGGTTCCAGCGCGACTACTACCCGAAGAACCACTTCGATCATCGCAGCCACCAGATCCAGGGCAAGCTGACCGGCGACGACGCCTGCACGTCCTGTCACGCGGCGGAAAAATCTAAGGACAGCAGTGATCTGATGGTGCCGGGTCTGACGAAATGCACCGAATGCCACGGCGATAAAACCGCCGCCGACAAAGTCACCCTGCAGTGTGTGGGCTGCCACAGCTACCACCCACGCGATCCCCTGATGATCGACATGGCGCCGCAAGTCGACCGGATGTCGACCCGGGCCGAAGCCGGTCGACGAGAGAATGGTCGATGAGCGAAACCAAAAGTGACCCAGTTCACGAAATTGCGAGATTATGAAACATCGTCGCACACACGCTGATCGGTCGAACTGGTTCAGGCCCGGCTTGTTGTTCGGGACTGCGTTGTTGGTCGGGTGCTCGGGCGGTTCATCGGTCACGCCCAGTACGGGCACCGACCCTACCGCCATGAATTGCACAGGCAACTGTGCGACGGCAAACACCAACCTGACTGCGGCCGACGTGCAAACGGTGATTGCACAAGGCGTCGCTGAAGCTCAGGCGCGCAACGCCAATGCGACCATCGCGGTGGTCGATCGCGTCGGCAACGTGCTTGGCGTGTTCCGGATGGGCTTCGCCGGCAATCGCTCGGTGACGGTCACGACCACGCCGCAGATCCCGGTCATCAACACGCCGCCGCTGGCTCAAGGCGCGACACCGCCGAACACGCCGCCGCCGGTCAATCCCGGTGCGGTCACCGGTGGTCTCGAAGGCATTCGTCTGCCCACCGCGGCAGCACTGGTGAACATCGACCACGCAGCCGCCATCGCGAAAGCGGTGACCGGTGCGTACCTGTCCTCCGAAGGCAACGCATTCTCGACTCGCGTCGCGAGCCAGATCGTGCAAGAGAACTTCAATCCCCAGGAAATGTTTCAGCCGGCCGGCCCGCTGTTCGGCGTGCAATTCAGCTCGCTGGCGTGCTCGGACCTGGTCAACCGCTTCAACGGCGTGAGCGTCAGCGTCGGCCCGCAGCGTA